>NZ_AP023368.1:3500000-3800000 GCF_014218355.1 Anaerocolumna chitinilytica | reverse complement strand
ATTTACCGTGGTACTGGGCATTTCAATAATAGGGATGACAGAGCTGTATAAAACAACAAAGCTGCAAAAGACACCTCTTGGTATAATTGGCTATATAGCAGCTGTCGGATTCTTTTTCATGCTGCGCTTTGGTTTAACAGAGTATAATACTTTTCTTTTCATTGGCTTTTTATTAGCGCTTATGATTTTATATGTTATCCGATATCCTAAATATAGAGTAGAAGAAGTAACCGCTGTCTTTTTTGGACTTTTCTATGTGACGGTTATGTTAAGCTTTATATATCAGGTCAGGATGTTAGAGAGTGGTTTTTATATTGTATGGCTCATATTTATTGGAGCCTGGGGTTCTGATACCAGTGCTTATTGTGTAGGAATGCTTTTCGGAAAACATAAGAATTTTACATCATTAAGTCCTAAGAAATCCATAGAAGGCTGTATAGGCGGAGTGATTGGAGCTGCTTTAATTGGCTTTTTATATGCTCTGATTATAAGAAACCGTATTACCGGATTTGATAATATTGGACCTATTTTTGCATTGATTTCAGCTACTGCCAGTGTGATCTCTCAGCTGGGAGATTTAGCGGCTTCTGCAATTAAGAGAAATCATGATATCAAAGATTATGGCACGTTAATACCAGGACATGGCGGAATTTTGGACAGATTTGACAGTATCATTTTTGTTGCGCCTATTGTTTATTTTATGGCAACTATATTATAATAGGGATATTCGGTATGATCCCCGGCGGGTTAGAAAGGCGTGGTTTTAATATGAAATATATATCCATATTGGGCTCTACCGGGTCTATTGGTACTCAGACATTAGAAGTTGTAAGAGAAAATCCTGAAATACAGGTTAGAGCGCTTGCGGCGGGCAGTAATATTGCATTGCTGGAAGAGCAGATAAGGGAGTTTAAGCCTGCTATAGCGGCTGTCTATTCAGAAGAAAAAGCACGGGAGCTATCACTTAAAGTAAAGGATACAAATGTTCAGATTCTTTCCGGTATGGAAGGTTTAATCGCATGCAGTACAGAGGTACATACTGGTATTGTCGTAACGGCACTGGTGGGCATGATTGGTATTGTTCCTACAGTGGAAGCAATTAAGGCAGGTAAAGATATTGCTCTTGCCAATAAAGAAACCTTGGTTACAGCAGGACATATTATCATGCCACTTGCAAAAGAGCACCGTGTTAAAATACTTCCTGTAGACAGTGAACATTCTGCTATTTTTCAAGCTTTAAACGGAGAAGGCAGGAATGAGATTGAAAGAATTATACTTACAGCCTCAGGCGGACCTTTCCGAGGTAAAAAAAGAGAAGAGTTAAAGAATATCAAAGTAGAAGATGCGCTGAAGCATCCGAATTGGACTATGGGAAGAAAGATAACAATTGATTCTTCTACCATGGTAAATAAAGGCCTCGAAGTTATGGAAGCCAGATGGTTATTTGATGTGGATTTGGAGAAAATACAAGTAGTTATTCAGCCTCAAAGCATTATTCATTCTGCTGTTGAATATGCTGACGGGAGCATTATTGCACAAATGGGTATGCCGGATATGAAGCTTCCCATTCAATATGCTCTATATTATCCTGAAAGAAAGCCGCTTCCGGGAGAGCGAATTGATTTTTTTAAGCTGGGACGTCTGGATTTTTATGAACCGGATTATGAAACATTTGAGGGACTGGCATTGGCATATGAGGCAGCAAAAAAGGGTGGCAGTCTTCCGACGGTCTATAATGCAGCCAATGAGTATGCTGTAGCGAAGTTCTTAAACAGGGAGATATCCTATCTGGAAATTACAAAGATGATAAGAGAAGCTATGGAGGAACACAAAAACAGAATGAATCCTACGGTTTCTGAGATTCTTACGGTAGAAAAGGAAACTTACGAATTCCTCAGGCGAAAATAGACTGTGTTAAGTTTGAATGGGATAATTTCTGATAATGTAAAAAAGATAATAGGGTGGAACGGTTTTATTCATTTTCTGTTACCATTAACAATAAATATGGTGTAGATACACTAAGATAGGAGAATGCATGAATATAATAATTGCAATTTTGATATTTAGCGTCCTTATTGTTATCCATGAATTAGGACATTTTCTTCTGGCCAAATCCAATGGAATATATGTGACAGAGTTTTCTATTGGTATGGGACCCAGAATTCTTTCCATGGTAAAGACCGTTAAGGGTTACCGGCTGAGAGCGTTTATGACACCGGGAGACTTCGCCGCTGCAAACAGAGAACTGGAAGCAACCGTTTATTCCATCAAGCTATTACCAATCGGCGGTTCCTGTATGATGCTTGGTGAAGATGAGAATGTCGAAGATGAAAGAGCCTTTAATAAAAAGGGTGTATGGGGAAGAATCTCCGTTGTTTTAGCAGGACCCATCTTTAATTTTGTTTTAGCTCTGATTCTGGCACTTATTATTGTGGGAATGCGCGGATATGATCCGGCTAAGGTGGTTAATGTGGCCACCCCGGCAAAAGAAGCAGGTCTTCAGGATGGCGATGTTATAACCCAAATAAACGGAAAACATATAAACCTTGCCAGAGAATTGGATCTTTATCTTTTTGTCAATCCCTTAAGTGAGGCGAGTGTTAACTTAACTTATGTGAGGGATGGAAAAAAGCATACTGCGACTGTCAATCCTGAATATATTAAGGATTATAAATTGGGGTTCTATTATGATGACGGTAACAGCACAGCTATAAAAGACGTAATAGATGACTATCCCATGAAGGCAGCCGGTTTACAAAAGGGTGATATTATAACTGAAATCAATGGCACCGGGGTTCAGAAAAAAGATGATATCATGAATTATTTTAAGCAGAATCCCATGACAGGAGAAGTTATTAATATTACTTATACCAGGGATGGGGTCTCCAATACCGCCTCGGTCACTCCAAAGCTTACAGGCCAGGGGTATTCAATGGGCTTTAGTATTGACGGCAGAAGAGTTAAAACTAATGGAGTTGGAGTTGTAAAGTACAGCATAGCAGAAGTAAAATATGTAATTGTATATACTATTGATAGTCTTAAGATGTTGGCTACTCATCAAGTTAAGGCAAATGATTTGTCTGGTCCGATAGGTATTGTGGATATGATTGGAAGTATTTATAAAGATAGTGCTCCAGATGGTTTCGTTACTGTATTTTTAAGCCTTGCAAGCTTTAGCATTTTGCTTAGTGCTAATCTTGGAGTTATGAATCTTTTGCCTATTCCTGCTTTGGACGGAGGCCGACTGGTGTTTCTTATAATTGAGGTATTCAGAGGAAAGCCGGTGGATCAGAATAAGGAAGGCATTGTGCATATGGTAGGCTTTATTGCTCTAATGATTCTTATGGTATTTGTAATGTTTAACGATTTAAGTAGGATTTTTTAATATGTAGGGAAACACTGAGTAATTAGTGTTTCCCTACATATATTTTATATAACAAAAATGTACTCTTTTAATATTTTTGTTGAATACTTGCAGAAAAACATGGAAACACCACAATTAAAGTATCGCAGAGAAGCATATCCAAAGGATAAAAGGATAGAGTTACGCCAATCCTGTAAGGAAGATAAAAACTTATGTTTTTTATTGACTAAAAACGAAAAAGCATTTTTTCTTACTTGTGGTGCTTGGATTATATAGTCCATAATAATGAAGTATTTTAAGGTGCTTTTCGTTTATCATCTTAATAGTGTTTATAGTGAAAGTTATCAATTCACAATTATCAATATGTGAAGAGGTAATTACAGCTCTACCAAGATGGTGGGAGATTTAGTTTATTGTGATATCCGTTTTACAGGAGTTAGGTTTAGCGCGAACATAAAAATTAATTAAGTGGTTTTTATAAAAAAAAGAAACACCTTTCCCTTATGAATGAGGGGTCAAGGGAGTTGAGAGTGTCGAAGATACTTTATTCTTTTAGACTATTAGTTCTACTAATTTTATAATAGAAAATAAATATTTAATTAATGTTTAAATATGTAATAATAAAGTTTATAATGTAAATATAATATATATATTGACAAAAAAGTAAAAATGAGGTAATTTATAATAACAAATAGTTTTAGTACTAAACACGTGTAAAGGCTATTTGTACATAGACAAAATAGTTTAAATGGAGGTAAATAGCTTGAATAATGTATTAGAAACAGTTAATCTTGAAGAAATAACACTTGAAGAAATGGAAAAGATTGATGGTGGTGGTATTGGGGAAGTCTTGTATCAGGGAATATATGGTTATATGCTAGGAAGACTCATTTGGACACCAGCCAAAGTAAGTTATGAAATTAGTCAGAAGGCAAACTTAGTATACGGTCGTGACTATCAATAACTAGAAATTTTGAAAGGATACATTACTAACTCTTCAATTAGAAAGTAATGTGTCCTTTTTTAATTATCCTAAAAGATATTTGCGTGAATTAAGAATATGAGAAAGTACTTGACTAAAACATCTAAAATGATAATATTGATAATGAAGATTAAAAATGTAGCAGTTTTAGTTTTGGGGTATTACGACGTATTTTGTAAGTCGAATTTATTTTGATTTATTAGATTATTAATAGACTTAAGGCTTATTATTAGTAGATAGGAGTATTATGTATAGAGTGACAAGAAGTATAAAGATTGGAAATAAGGTTATAGGAGGCGGTAATCCTATCTTAATCCAATCCATGACTAATACAAAAACAGAGGATATCATAAGTACCACAGACCAGATCTTAAAACTGGAAGCGGCAGGCTGTGATATTATACGCTGTGCGGTCCCTACAATGGAAGCCTCGCTGGCTATAAAAGAGATAAAGAAAAACATTCATATTCCCTTAGTAGCGGATATTCATTTTGACTATCGCCTTGCTATTGCAGCTATTGAGAATGGTGCAGATAAAGTGCGGATAAATCCGGGCAATATCGGCGGGTACGAGAAGTTAAAGGCAGTGGTCGATGCTGCAAAGCTAAGAAATATTCCTATTAGAGTAGGAGTCAACAGTGGTTCTCTCGAAAAAGAATTGGTTGAAAAGTATGGCGGTGTTACACCGGAGGGGCTGGTAGAAAGTGCCTTGGATAAAGTAAAAGCCATTGAAGAGATGGGCTATGATAATTTAGTAATCAGTATTAAATCCTCCGATGTCTTAATGTGTGTAAAAGCCCATGAGTTGATTGCTGATAAGACAAATTATCCTCTGCATGTCGGAATTACAGAATCAGGTACCCTATTGTCCGGAAATATAAAGTCAGCTGTAGGACTTGGAATTATGCTATATGAAGGAATTGGCGATACCATAAGGGTGTCTTTAACCGGTGACCCCGTAGAAGAAGTGAAGTCAGCCAAGCTTATCTTGAAAACATTGGGGCTTAGAAAAGGCGGGGTAGAATTGGTTTCCTGCCCTACTTGCGGAAGAACCCAGATAGACTTAATTGGCCTTGCAGAACAAGTAGAAAATATGATACAGGAATTTGATATGGATATTAAGGTCGCAGTAATGGGATGTGCAGTCAATGGTCCCGGAGAAGCCAAGGAAGCAGATATAGGGATAGCCGGCGGCAGAGGTGAGGGTATCCTGATAAAGAAGGGACAGGTTATCAGGAAGGTTCCGGAGGATAAGCTTTTGGAAGCTTTAAAAGAAGAACTTCTGACAATGCAAGAGTTTTAGTGATAGGAAAAGAGGCGTAAGTAATGGGAATGCTTTTTTTTGAAGTGTTTGACCAATTGAATGAAGTTCCCCAGGACTTGATACAGCTTTTTAAAGAAGTGGTGATTGAAAAAGTTTGTGTCTCCAAAGTCAGAAGTGAAATCAGAGTTCATATGGAAAGTGGAAGGCTGATACAGAGAAAAGATATCATCAGAATGGAACAGTTAATTAAATATACTCTTTTTTCAGAGACCAGCGAAAAACTGAAATTAAAAGAAAGCTACCATCTATCTGCTCAATATACCCCGGAGAATCTCTATGAGGTATATAAAGAGAGTATCTTTGCTGAGTTTCGGGAGAGAAGTATATTAGAATATAATATCTTTGAACTCTCTAAGATAACCTTTGATGGAAACCGGATTATTTTTCGATGTGAGGAAAGCTTTCTGATTCGAAAATTGGCAGAGGAGTTTAAACGGCATCTGACATCAATTTATGAAAAATTTAACTTGCCGGTTACGATATTGTTTGATTATTATGAACCGGTAAAGAGGGAAAATGCACCAGAATATGAGTTTGTCTCTGTTGGTAACGATATACATAAAGTGATGGGAAATGATGAAGCAGGTGGAGATGAGGGAATGGCGCCGCGTTTGGATGAGAACAGCGGGGAGCACCTGCAGAATAAGAATCCTGCAAATGCTGCCAAGTCCTTTCGAGATGAGAAAAAGAGTGATAAGTCTTATACGAAATCAGAGTATACAGCCAAGAAAGTCATACATGACCCGGATACAATCTTTGGAAGAGGTTTTGAAGGAGAAGCAATACCTATTTCGGACATACAGGATGAAATAGGAGAGGTAGTCATAAGAGGTAAAATTCTGAATACAGAAAGCCGGGAACTTCGCAATGAAAAGACCTTATTTATCTTTACCATTACGGATTTTACGGATTCTATATCTGCTAAGCTGTTTTTGAAGACAGAAGAGGCTGAAGAGGTTACAAGTACATTAAAAAGGGGAAAGTTTATAAAGCTGAAAGGCATGGCATTATTGGATAAGTACGACAGAGAGGTATCCATCGGTTCAATTGTCGGAATAAAAACCATACCCTCCTTTACTGTTAAACGAATGGATAACAGTCCTGAAAAGCGGGTGGAACTTCATGCTCATACAATGATGAGTGATATGGATGCAGTTGTTGATGTAAAAGATTTGGTAAAGCGTGCCTTTGAATGGGGACATAAAGCTGTAGCCATTACAGACCATGGTGTAGTGCAATCTTTCCCGGAAGCCAATCATACCTTAAGCAAGAAGGACTATCCGGAATCCGAGTGGGACAGACTAAAAGAATTCAAGGTCATATATGGAGTTGAGGCTTATCTGGTTGACGATTTGAAAGAGATTGTTGTAAACCCCAGAGGACAGACGCTAGATGGCACCTTTATTGTTTTTGATATTGAAACCACCGGTTTTGGACCTGTAAAAGATAAAATTATTGAGATTGGTGCCGTAAAGGTAGAGAATGGAGTTATAGTTGATAAATTCAGTACCTTTATAAATCCGGAGATTCCAATACCGCAAAAAATTGAAGAGCTGACCAGCATTACGGATGATATGGTAATTGGATATCCCAAGATTGATGTAATCTTACCGCAATTTTTGGAATTTTGTGGAGATGCCGTATTAGTAGCCCATAATGCATCCTTTGATACCAGTTTCATTCGTAAAAAGTCAGAAATGCTTGGAATTCAGACGGATTTTACCGTAGTGGATACAGTAGGCATGGCAAGAATGCTAATTCCGGATCTAAATAATTATAAGCTTCACACCGTAGCAAAGGCATTAGGAGTATCTCTTGAAAATCATCACAGAGCAGTGGATGATGCTGGTGCGACTGCGGAGATATTTGTAAAGCTGCTGCCTAAACTTACGGAACTTGGCGTTCGTGTATTGGAAGATATTGATCCTATGGGAAAGCTGTCAGCGGATGCTATTAAGAAGCTCCCTACCTATCATGCTATTATATTGGCTCAGAATGATATCGGCAGAGTCAATTTGTATAAATTAATATCCTTATCGCATATTGAGTATTATCAGAAAAGACCCCGTATTCCAAAAAGTGTTTTTATGGAGAACAGGGAAGGACTACTAATAGGCTCTGCCTGTGAAGCAGGAGAGCTGTATCAGGCTATCTTAAGGGAGCAGCCTCAGGAGGAGATTAACCGACTGGCGGAATTTTATGATTATCTGGAGATTCAACCCCTTGGCAACAATGATTTTATGATCGAAAGTGAGAAAATCAATATCAACTCCAGAGAAGAGTTAATGGATATTAACCGCCGGATAGTAAGACTTGGCGAGGAATTTAATAAGCCGGTGGTTGCTACCTGTGATGTACACTTTATGGACCCGGAGGATGAGATTTACAGGCGAATTCTTTTATATGGCAAGGGTATGAAGGATGCAGATAACCAGGCACCGCTTTTCTTTCGGACTACAGAAGAGATGCTGGAGGAATTCACTTATCTGGGAAAAGATAAAGCCTATGAAGTGGTTATTACAAATACCAATCTAGTTGCTGACAGAATTGAGAAAATCTCACCGGTACGTCCGGATAAATGTCCGCCCGTTATTCCGGATTCGGATAAAACCTTAAGAGAAATCTGTTATAATAAGGCACATTCCATGTACGGACCGGACCTTCCGAAACAGGTGGAAGAACGTCTGGAGCATGAGCTGCATTCTATTATTACTAACGGTTTTGCAGTTATGTATATCATAGCCCAGAAATTAGTGTGGAAATCTAATGAAGACGGTTATCTGGTTGGTTCCAGAGGCTCAGTAGGTTCTTCCTTTGTTGCCACTATGTCAGGAATAACAGAGGTAAATCCATTAGCAGCTCATTATTATTGTACCCATTGCCACTACTCAGACTTTGATTCGGAAGAGGTTCGGGCATATGCCGGCAGCAGTGGCTGTGATATGCCGGATAAGAACTGTCCGGTATGCGGACAGCCTTTGAGTAAGGATGGACATGATATTCCATTTGAAACCTTCTTAGGGTTTAATGGGGATAAGGAACCGGATATTGACTTAAATTTCTCCGGGGAATATCAAAGTAAGGCACATGATTATACGGAAGTAATCTTTGGGGAAGGGCACACCTTCCGTGCAGGGACTATCGGTACATTAGCGGATAAGACAGCCTACGGCTTCGTATTAAAATATTATGAGGAGCACAGCCAGCACAGAAGGAAAGCGGAAATTGAACGTATTGTATCCGGGTGTGTGGGAGTGCGAAGAACTACCGGACAGCATCCCGGCGGTATTATTGTTCTGCCTCATGGAGAAGAGATTTATTCCTTTACACCCGTACAGCGTCCTGCTAATGATATGACAACTAAAACCATAACCACTCACTTTGATTACCATTCCATTGATCATAACCTATTAAAGCTGGATATTCTGGGGCATGATGATCCTACTATGATAAGGATGCTTGAAGATCTTACTGGCCTTGATGCAAAGGCTATTCGATTGGATGATGAGAAGGTCCTTTCTCTCTTTGACAATCTGAGCGCCTTAGGGGTAAGAGCAGAGGATCTTGGTGGCTGTGACCTTGGCTGCCTTGGAATTCCGGAATTCGGTACAGATTTCGTTATGCAGATGTTAAGAGATACAAAACCAAAGAATTTCTCTGACCTTGTACGTATATCTGGATTATCCCATGGAACCGACGTTTGGCTGAACAATGCTCAGACTCTTATTACGGAAGGAAAGTGTACTCTGGGTTCGGCTATTTGTACCCGTGATGATATTATGACTTACCTGATTAATATGGGGGTAGACAGCGGACACTCCTTTAAGATAATGGAAAGTGTTCGTAAGGGAAAAGGTCTGACACCGGAGATGGAAGAGGAAATGTTAGCCTCAGGAGTACCGGACTGGTATATCTGGTCCTGTAAGAGAATTAAGTATATGTTTCCGAAAGCTCATGCAGCAGCCTATGTTATGATGGCCTTTCGTATCGCTTATTTTAAAGTATATTATCCTCTGGCATACTATGCCGCATATTTTTCTATTCGTGCTTCTGCCTTTAATTATGAGCTTATGTGCCTTGGAAGAGAAAGGCTTGAGAGGCATATGGCAGATTATAAACGCAGAGGAAACGAACTTAGTAAAAAAGAACAGGATACCTACAAGGATATGAGAATTGTTCAGGAAATGTATGCAAGAGGTTTTGAATTTCTGCCTATTGACATTTATACTGCAAAAGCACATCATTTTCAGATAATAGATGGTAAACTAATGCCATCTTTAAGTACGATTGACGGACTTGGAGATAAGGCCGCCGATGCGGTAGTAGAAGCAGTTAAGGATGGAAAGTTTCTTTCTAGGGATGATTTTAGAAGCCGCAGTAAGGTAAGTTCCACGGTAGTGGATTTGATGAATGATCTTGGCCTCTTTGGAGACTTGCCGGAGAGCAACCAGATATCCTTGATGGATTTTTTACAGCAATAAAAAAATAGGCTCCAGGCCTTTACAGAAGCGATATTTGCTTTTGAAAGGCCTGGAGCTTTTTTATTGCCGGAATGTAGTTATAAATCACCACTGCTGGTAAATTTATTGAATAACGAAAATAATGTTGTGAAAACGGTTGCATATAAATGGAAAACAATGTATAATGTACATGATGTAAAAAGTAACAATTTGATTTGAAAATAATCCGATAATATATACAATAGTAATATGGATTAGATTTGTTCTGATGGATTTCTTTTGGTATATCCCTAAAAACTATTTATTTAATATTTGATAAATGGTGATATTCTACAATATTCTGATTTTTCACCAAGGAAGAAATTTTTGTTGGATAAAATTAATCTTATTTTTATTATAATTATGAAATCGGTTACATTAATAAGCTGAAATAATCATAGACTAAAATGGTGGTTAAGGTATATTTTAAGGAAAAATTCAAAAAGCTTTATGCCTGTTTATGAAACCGGTTACAAGTATTATACGGTATCTTTGGCTGGTATTTTAGCCAATTATATAATTTATTTTAATTGGAGGAGGAAAAAATGTTGAAAGGCAAAATCAACAAAATGTTATCATGGGTCATAGTTGCAGCACTGATGGTAGGTGTTATAACACCGGTATCTCAGGTAGCAGCAGCTTCCACAGCGCCGGCAGTCTATTTCCAGGATGATTTTTCGGACGGGGATTATTCCAATCCTGCTTGGACCGCAGCTTCTGGTACATGGACCATAGCCAATGACCCTAAAGATTCCAGTAACAAGACTCTGTCACATGCCTATACCTCTGGGGAAGGTATTATTTCCGCGGGAGATTCATCCTGGACTGATATTACAGTGACGATGCGGTTCAATACGGCAGGGGGAGGTGCTTATCCGGGAATTCTGACACGTTTTCAGGATTCCAAGAATTTTTATTATTTTCAGATGCAGACAACATCAAAATTGGTACTGAGTAAACGAGTAAATGGTACGGATACAACTTTAAAGTCGGTCGACTACAGTATGAGCAGCAATACCTGGTATACATTGAAGATGGTATTGATAGGAAGCTCTTTAAAAGGTTATATTGTAAAAAATGGTATTGATACCCTGGTATTCGATGTGACAGATACCCAATTTACATCGGGGAAGATCGGAGTAAGAAATAATTGGCAGACGATGTATTTGGATGATGTCATGGTTACAGAGGCTCCGGTACCGAATGCATCCGTAATCACCTCACCATCCCAGACAACAACTACTATTGACTTGAATTGGGATGCAGTAGAGGGAGCTACAAGCTATAATATATACCGTTCAGCCACTTCCGGCAGCGGTTATACATATGTTGGGAACAGTACAACAACGAACTTTACGGATTCCGGATTGACCTTTGATACGAAGTATTATTATAAAATAGCATTTCTATATGGGGGTATAACAGAATCCCAGAGTTCGGCAGAGTACAGTTTTACCACAGCTCTGGCTGCGCCAGCGGCTCCTTCAGGACAGTCGGCAACAGCAATCAATTCATCAAAGATAAAACTGAACTGGGCAGCCGTGACAAAGGCAGAGGGATACAGGGTTTACCGAGCTGTTTCCGGCAGCGCGTTATCCATGGTTTATGAAGGCAGCAATTTAACCTATACGGACACCGGTTTAGCTCCTGATACCGAATATGCATATAATATCATGGCCTATAATAAAGTGGGGGAATCAGCCCCGGCAGCAGTTCAGTCTAAAACTTACCGATATGACGCCCCAGGTAATTTTAAAGCAGCAGCATTGGATGCTTCGTCTGTAGCGGTAAGCTGGGATTCGGTAGCCACCGGAAGTGCTATTACCTATAATCTTTCAAAATCCACCAGTGTGTCGGGAACATTTACAACCATCTATAGCGGAACGAATACTTCCTTTCAAGATACTGGCTTAACGCAGGGAACAGGATATTATTACAGACTTACAGCTATAATTGATGGAGTTTCCTCTGCAGTATCCGATACTATCGGAACCAGTACGCTAAGAACTGCATTTACGCCGAATACCTTATGGACAGATATGAATGGAAATGCAATCGATGCTCACGGAGCCGGAATCATGTACGATGATTTAACAGGGAAGTATTACTGGTATGGTGAGCATCATGTGGGAACCTGGCCCGGTTCCTCCGTTAGAGTATATTCCTCTACGGATTTAATGAACTGGGTGGATGAAGGTGATGCACTTACCATGATTCCATCTATGGACTCCTTTACAAAGGATCCTCTGATTTCGTCTATCTATGCAGGAAGAACGGATACAGCTGATATATTCGAGTCAATGAGAGTTGGCAGAATCGTAGAAAGACCGAAAGTTATTTATAATGATAAGACCAAAAAGTATGTTATGTGGATGCATATGGAAGGTTACACCAATGCAGACGGAACCCAGAATACAAGTTATGGCAAGGCACAAGCCGGAGTTGCAGTCAGTGATTCGCCTACCGGACCCTTTGAATACATCGATGATTACCGGCTGGATATGTGCCCTGCGGATCAAACAGATTATCATCCCAGCAGTAAGGGATATGCCCGTGATATGAACTTATTTAAGGATGATGATGGTACGGCTTACATTATTTATTCCAGTGAAGAAAATCTTACCATTTATATATCAAAATTGACGGATGATTATCTGGATGTTACTGGATGGCATAAAGATGATAACGGTTATAATGATAATGGTGTTCCTATTCGTGATAATACCTATAAAGCAGTATATGGCGTGGACTATACCAGAGTATTTCCCGGTGCGCAGCGTGAAGCTCCAGCCATTTTCAAATACAGCGGAAAATATTATATGCTGACATCCGGAGCAACAGGATGGAGTGCAAATCAGAATAAATATACCACGGCGGACAGTCTTTTTGGAACCTGGTCAACTTTGACAGACCCCTTTGTCAGAACATTACCTTCCGACCCGAATCCATTATTGGCCTTTAACTCTCAGACCACCTGTGTTATTCCGGTGGACGCCAAAAACGGTAAATTCATCTATGTGGGTGATAACTGGAATGGCGGCAATTTTGCCAATGATGCTGCCAAATACATCTTTTTGCCGATTGAATTCGGCCAGGGCTCCGATATGGCCATCAAATGGTATGGCAGCTGGGATCTGAGTACATTAAATTATGCAGCAAGTGTAGCGGTTCAAACAAAATTACCCGAAACCTTTGCAACCGGAGGGACCTTATCTCTGCCGGACCACCTTCAGGTAACAATGAATGGAAATAACCTATTAACACCTGTAACCTGGTCATATAATTCTTCCGTCTTAAACGGCAGCATTACGTTCTCCAATCCAGGATTATACACCTTACAGGCATCCCTTACGGAAATGAACAATAAGACAATAACTTTCAGGGTCTATTCCATCCCGGATAAAACCATGTTCTTTGTTAACTGCAGCGGTGCAAAAACAAACGATTATCTCTTGATGGCTTCCTACCTTCAGGATACACTTATTAATACGGATGTGGTAGACCAGTCCTACAGTACTATTAATTCCAATCCATGGGGTTATGGTGCTAACACCGCAACCTCCGGTACGGCAACAGGAGATCTGTTTACAACGCTTCGGTATCTTGCGGGTAATAATACCGGTAATGACAGTGCCGGTAAGGATTTGACCTATACCTTTACTGTAAAGAACGGAACCTATACGGTTTATACAGGTTTTAATGATATTTGGAATAATTCCACAAGGAAAGCCGACCTGTATATTAATGGTGTGAAGAAAAATGCCATTACTTTTATATCCAACACCGTATATCGTAATACGGTAGATGTAACAGATGGAAAAATCAGTATCATAGTAAGGAATACTGCTGCTCAGGATCCTCTGATTAACTGGATTATGATTACTGACAGTACCCTGACCCATGATCCTTTAGCAGGCTTAAAAGTATTATCAGGCTCAACCTTGTCTTGGAATAAGGTAATAGGTGCCATGTCCTATACGCTTTACAGATCAGAGACGCCGGATGGAACATATAAAGCAGTATACAGCGGAAGCGATGCTAACTTTACTGACAAAGAACTTACTGCCGGCAAGAAATATTATTATAAAGTAAGCAGTACGGTCAATTCAGCAGAATCTTCATTGTCAAACGCTTATGGAGCAATGAAGCTTCAGGAAACAGCGACCTTCGGAATAAGTGCAACTCCCTTCCTGTTATCAGGGGAAGACACCGTAACCAGTGTAAAACTTCAGTGGCCGGCTGTGACTGTTGCAACGAAGTATGTGGTATCCCGTTCAAAAGATAAGGGAGATTACACCATACTGCAAACACTTAAAGGTACCTCACTGGATGATTATAATCTGGCTATGGGAAGTTCCTACCAATATAAAGTAGAAGCTTATAAAGGGGATATACTTCTGGACACAGCGAAATCTTCCGGCTGCCAGGCTTATACAGTACCACAGAATTTAAAAACTTATGATAATACCGTTGCTTCAACACTTGAGGTTCTTACAAAGCTGAAAGTAGGTGATACCTATTATCGTTTCAATTATGAACAAAAGGACAGTGGCAGCGGATTCAAACAATTGGTTCAACAGACGTCAAAGGACGGTATACATTACGGCAATGATAAAGTGGTTCTAAGTTATACCGATCATGTAGATTTGAATGATTGTAAGTTTGAATCTACTAGTATTGTTTATAATGAGCAGACAAAAAAATTTGTTTTATGGACCCATTATGAAAACAGTTCGGACTATACCTTGGGAAGGGTGGCAGTGGCAGTAGCTGCTCCTGGCGAAAACTTTACATTTTTAAAAAGCTTCCAGCCATTTAATAATGATTCCAGGGACCTTGGCTTCTTTGAAGAGGAAGATGGTACAGCATATCTGATTTCTTCCGCCCACACCAATACGGATACAATTCTGTACAAGTTGACGCCAGACTGGCTGGATGTAAAGGAAAAGGTAGCGACAATCTATGATGACCAGAACCGTGAAGCACCGTCCATGATAAAAAAAGACGGTATTTACTACTTATTTACCTCCCAGGCAGCAGGGTGGTATCCAAGTACCGCCATGTATTCCTCCGCACCTTCTTTAAAAGGCCCCTGGTCCGAGCTTCGTTCCATTGGCAATACCTCCACGTTTTCAGCACAATCCGGTGGAAGCGTTCATCTTGCAGGAACAAATGGGGATAATTATGGTGTGATGGCGAACCGCTGGATGTTTGGTTGGAAAGACGCTGTCAATACTACCGCAGAGCAGAGAATGCTACCTATTTCCTTTGTAAATGGATTTGCCTTTTGGGATTTCTATGAGAATGTTCTCTATAATGGAGAGGATGGTACAATAATTCCGGTTCAGAACGGCAAACTCCTGTCCCAGGGAAAAACGGCAGTGGCCTCCACCAATTCGGAAACAGCATTATATGCCAATGATGGTTCATATCAGACAGAATGGGTGGCTTCATCAGGCACATGGCCGGCTTCCTGGACGGTTGATTTAGAAAAAGCAAGTAAATTAAGCAGCATCCAGATATCCTGGTATATGATGAAAGGCTCAGAAGCCTACTATCAGTATACTATCGAGGGAAGTATTGATGGAGTAGCCTATACCACATTACTAGATAAATCAACAGGATATAATGATTATGGCTTTACCGTGGATGGACTATCCGGCATAGCAAGGTACGTCAGGGTAACTCTGGTTAATGCAAAAATCCAGAATAATACCTCTAACTGGTATACACCACAGATTTATGAAGTGAAAGTCTTCGGCGAGAATGTGAAAGTCGATGAGCCGGTTATCTCGACGGACCCTGTTCAGACGGCCGCACTGGCGAATAATGCAATTGTCCATGTGACTTTAAGCACCGCTACATCAAGCGCTGCCATCTATTACACAACTGATAATACAGTGCCGGATGAAAACTCTATATTATATGAAGGAAAATTTGATGTAACCAATACGTCAGGGACAGGGAAGACAGTTAAAATCAGGGCTATAGCAATCTATGCAGGTGTTACTTCCCCCATTGCAGAGAAATCAATTACTTTCAAAGCAATTCCTGTAACACCGACACCTACAACACCAACACCCGATCCTGAAACGCCGACCACGACTCCTGCAACACCAACGACAGCGCCTGTGACCCCTACACCTATAGCGGATAATGGGAAGGATAATGTTAACAATGTACCGGTGTCCATTATTAGTACGGTGGATAAAGGTACTCTGAAGGCATCTGTATCTGTTACGGACACAGATATCCAAAAGATACTTGAAGGAGCTGGCTCGGATAAAGCTATTGAACTAAGTATCCCTGTTGCAAATAAGGAATTGATGAATCAGATTAGCAGTAAGAATATCAACAATATTGTAATTAATGTTAATTTGCCGAAAGCAATTCTTGCTAATGAACAGGTGGTAAATAATGCTGTCATTCATTTAGAAGCGGAGCTTTTAAGTGCTGCAGCAAATGGGAAAAAGGATGTTACTATTGGCGTTAAAGATGAAACTGGCAGAGAACTTTATACTTGGAAGTTCAGCGGAGTGGATTTATCGAATTCTAGCAAGAAGATGACCGATGTCAACCTGTTCTTAACAGCAGAAAAGATCAAAGAGAATGCAGAGATAAGCCAGCTCTTTAAGAAGGGATCCGCACAAGAGAATATTCGGAATGGAATTGTAATTCATTTCAATAATAAAGGCACTTTACCTTCCCAGGCATCTGTTCGGATCTATGTAGGCAGCCTTGCAGACAATACATTACGAAATAAAAAAGTATATGTATACTATTATAATCCGGGCACCGGAAAGCTCGAAACATTGCCATACAGCTCCGGATATAAAGTGGATAAGGATGGATATGTCACGATTAATATTGTGCACTGCTCCGAGTATGTCATTTTACCGAAACAAGCGGATAAGAATTCGGTTACTTCCTTAAGCGACCAGATATCAGTAACACCGGAGAAGAAAACTCTCTATATTGGCGGAACGAAAGGAAGTTCTGCGAATATGAAAATTACCCTGCCCGATACCCTTGAACTGGTTTCGTCGTTAAAAGTGAAAACAGCAAGTAGTACGGTTGGAGCCGTAACAGTTTCTTACAAGTCAGACAATAAAAAGGTTGCGACAGTTGATAAGAATGGAAAAATCATTGCAAAAGGCATTGGAACGGCCACTATAACCAGTACGGTTACACTTTATGATAATACGAAGATTACCGTAAAAACTAAAATTACTGTAAAAAAGCAGGGCTAATAATTAAGTCTTTGGAAATATGGTTTTTGTCGATCGAATAACAAATAATAGGCTCTATGTCTGCCGCAGAAGTATTAGTCTCTGTGAAGGCATAGAGCCTTAATTTTTCTGGAATCAGAAATATATAATAATTAAAATAAATTGACTTGATAATCTTTAAAAAGTATAATAATGGAAGTTAAATACAAGTACGGAATATTAGAAATCAAGTAATAAATTTTGATGAGGTTATTTATGCAGGTACGTTTGAAAAATATAAATCCGGATAACAGTAGGGTGTATGCTGTTTACCATGAGAGTCTGCCGGTTGGCTTGCTGATGCAGCGGGACTTTGAAAGGGATGGGCAGATGCTTTGTATACTTGACCAGTTTATGATTGCAGAACAATATCAAGGAAAAGGTATTGGGAAGCTTGCCATACAGCAATGGCTTGGGATGATTAAAACAGCAAATAAATATGAAGCTGTTATTCTCTGCTATGTAGAGGGAGATGATACTGCCCGTAATTTGTACGAAAACATGGGTTTTATTCATACAGGT
This sequence comes from Anaerocolumna chitinilytica, assembly GCF_014218355.1. Lineage (NCBI taxonomy): Bacteria > Bacillati > Bacillota > Clostridia > Lachnospirales > Lachnospiraceae > Anaerocolumna > Anaerocolumna chitinilytica. Next base: position 3,782,041 of record NZ_AP023368.1, on the reverse strand, counting down.
GAAAGAGAAGAAGACGAGATAATCATGATGTACAAACTGAAAGAAGCGAATTTCTAATTCAATAACATCTCTGTATGAGAAAGAACGCATAAGGAGCACAATAAATGAAAAAAAGGACTGTTATATGCATTATACTTGTTATCTTGCTTTGTATTCTAGCAGGTATTTATGGATATTATCTATATGGAAATTATAAGATAAGTAAAATACCGGCTCTAACCTTTGAAGAGGCATTAAGATACACTACAGATAACAATGCGGATGCTGTAATTACAGTGGGAATTATCAAAAACGGAGAAGCCACATATACAGTTTACGGAGAAAATGGGCAGGTACTGCCATCAGAATTGCATACCTATGAAATTGGTTCCCTTACAAAGACATTTACTGCATCATTCATAAGTAAAGCAATACAGGACGGTAAAATCAGTTTGTCTGATACTATAGATAAATATCTAAGTCTTCCGGAAAAGAAGCACTATCCTACGATAGAACAGCTGCTTACACATACTTCCGGCTATAAGGCTTACTATTTTGAGAAGCCTATGATTTATAACTTCCTCCATGGTAGAAATGACTATTGCGGTATTACTAAAAGTATGCTTTTGTCTAAAATTGCAGACATTAATTTAAAGGAAAAAGACTATTCCTTTCGATATTCTAATTTTGGGTATGCTGTACTGGGGCTTGTTCTTGAAGCAGTATATCAAGAGGATTATTCTTTTTTGATGAACTCATATATACAACAGGAACTAAAGCTGTCTGATACTAGGATATCGGATGGAAAAGGTGATTTGATTAATTATTGGAAATGGAATAAACAGGATGCATACATACCGGCCGGAGCTTTAGTTTCTAATATTTCCGATATGCTCTCCTATGCAAAGATGCAGATGGAAAGCAATACAGCGTATATTGAGAAAAGTCATGAGGCTTTGAAGGTAATTAATGCCTCGTCGCAACCCTATAAAAAAATGGGAATCCATATGGATGAAATCGGGATGAGCTGGATTACTGACAGTGAAAACAATATCATTTGGCATAACGGCGGAACAGGAGATTACAACAGCTATATTGGTTTTAATTTAGGCACACAGACGGCTGTTGTGGTATTATCCAACCTTTCGCCGGACTACAGAATTCCGGCTACGATTTTAGGAATCAAATTGTTGCAAAACAAGTAAAGACTTCACAGTTTATCTGTATAAACAACAAAAAAGCTGTTTTCATATAGAAAACAGCTTTATAAGCAGCTCATAGGGGAGTCGAACCCCTGTCTCAGCACTGAGAATGCCACATCTTGACCACTTGACCAATGAGCCTCATCACATTTAGTATTGTACAACACTCATAAACAAAATGCAAGTATTATTTTTAAAATTTTTCAAAAAGTTTTAAAAATAGCTTCAATATTTGGAAAAGTGCTCTAGATAATTTAAGAGACCTTATGGATGTGTTAAGAATTCTTCTATATATACTAAGAAAAACGTAATACCTTCATAATAGAAATTAGATTTAAAACATTTTATAATGAAATAGATACTAGATAATATGCAAACTATGATTAATTATAGTTTCACAAAGGAAATTATGAAGAAAATCATAATTTTCAAGAAATGGGGTAAACATGGGAAATGGAAAGTGTAAAAAATTACGGTTAAGTATGCTGCTATTTATAGTTGCGATGATGCTCCTATTGGGAATTAGCAGCAGTACTGCAGCGGCAAAGAATATAAAAATAGTTGATGCCGGAAATATGAAATTAGAATTCCAGGATACATATACAGTAGTGATTAAAAATACTGTAAATTCGGCAGCCAGTGCTATTAAGACTGCTTATCCGAAGGTGACAAGAGTAATAGTGGCAGAAGGAGTTACTCAGCTGCCGGAGGGTTTATTTCGGTGCTTTCCAGGGGTGGAAACTCTTGAATTGCCTTCTTCTTTAAAATCCCTTGGTTCAGATAATGAGAGGTACGCCTCTAACTACAGCGCTTATATTAATTCTAATCTTAAGAATCTGAAATATGTCACTGTAAAAAGCTCTAATAAGACCTATAAATCTCTGGACGGGGTTCTATACACAAAAGGCGGAACCAAGTTATTGCTCTATCCGTCCCAAAAGAAGAGTACCTACTATAAAGTACCTGATTCTGTGGCATATTTTTACCTGGCGAATTCCTATGTAAAGGAAATTTACCTGGGTAAAAAAGCGGCATTGTTTGGTCTGGATACTCCTTCTCTTACGAGTTTTAAGGTAAACAGTCAGAATAAGGATTTTACCGCCGTAAATGGTATACTTTACTCCAGAGATAAAAAGACATTATTATACTATCCACAAGGTAAAAGGGATACAAGCTTTACAATACCTAATGCGGTCCAAGTAGCGAATATAGCCAATAAGTATCTAAATGTACTTACTCTGGGCGACAAGGTAAGCAGCTTTAGTACCTACAATTCACTGGACCAGAACCAGGCGCTGCCGGCTCTCTCGGCTTATAAAGTCAGCTCTGAAAATAGTGTTTATAGTGTCATAGACGGTGTTTTATACTCGAAAGATAAGAAGTTCCTTATAGATTATCCAAACAGCAAAGGAAGCAGTTATCAGGTACCTGAGGGTACTACAAAGATTCAAGACAGAGCTTTTGCCAATAAGAAACTTACCAGTATAACTCTTCCGCAAAGTTTAAGGGTCATTGGAAGGAATGCTTTCTCAGGTACGGGTATTACCGCCGTAACCCTTCCAGCTAATTTCACATATTTTAGTGAAGATGCTTTTGATAACACAGAGATCACTGCTGTAAATGTAGATTCCGGTAATCAGGTATTATTTTCAAAAGACGGCGTTGTATATACGAAGACCCAATGTCAGATATTTTATTGGCCAGAAGCCAAGGCAGAGGAAAATCTAACTTTTCCGAATAATTTGAATCTTCTGAATCTGTCCCAAGTAAAACACTTGGAAAAAGCGAAGACAATTGCTATTCCAAAGGCTCTCGATAGTATTGTTAATACTGGAAATAATAATTTAAAGAAGATAACTCTTGCGGAAGGGAATACTTCGTTTGTATTAAATCAAGGAATACTGTATGCAAGTAATTTAACAGCTGTTAAGCTGTATCCGAATGACAATCCTGTTACAAAGGTTATATTGCCGGAGCAAGTCACATCTCTTGATTTAAAGATGTTTCTTCATGAAAATACGACTACCTCAATAACCCTGTCCAAGAATTTAAAATATTTCATGAATGTTGAGGGGTTGAAGTATTTGGATAGTAAATATTCTGGCTTTTATCATCTTAAAGAAGTCCTGGTACCGGAAGAGAATCCGTATTTTAAATCTGTAGATGGTGTTTTATATGCAAAAGATATGTCCTACCTATGGTGGTACCCCCAGAATTCATCCAAAGAAACATATGTTATGCCAAGTACTGTTACAGGAATAGCACCGATGCAGCTTGTAAATGCTGCGAATCTTACAGAACTTGAACTGCCGGCTGCTTTCTCTATGGGCAGTTCAATTTATGAAACATCATGGGACAAGGTAGTGAATGAAGAAATAATTGGAACCTATTGTCCGAAACTGGCCAGTATAAAGGTTGATGAGGCAAATAAAGAGTTAAAGGCTGTTGACGGTGTTTTATATACCAAATCTCTGGGGACATTGCTCTTATATCCTTCTGCCAAGACAGATAAAACTTTTATAGTGCCGGAAGAAGTTGAGGCAGTAAATAATATGACCTATAACCCATACCTGGAGGAGATTACGTTGTCTAAGAACACGTATTATCTGCATGGATATGAATCGGACGAGGATTACGCTTTTGCAAACCATAACTCTTTTCTTTATTTTACTGCCTTAAAGAGTATTAAGGTGGATTCGGAAAATAGATATTATCAGAGCATAGACGGCGTTCTTTATGACAAGGGGTATAAAGCATTAACGGCTTTTCCGGTTGCCTGGAGCTCGAAAACATTAAAGATTCCTACGGATATAAAATACATTCAATGCAAGGACAATTTGGAGGCTGCAGCCAATTTAGAAGAAATACAAAAAACAGGATATATAATGGCTACTTCTGATCAGGGAATAAGCAGTTACAATATTAATAGCTTTATTTTGCCTGGTTCTACTAAATATATTCTGACAGACTATGTAACAAAACTGCTTCAATTAAACAGAACTCTGGAGGAAGTGAGCAGCCCGGAGGGAGAAGGAACGAATCCGATTGAGTCCAAAACTTTGGTTGACTGGAGTCTTTCGGATACCTACTATGTATCAAAAGACAACACCAAGGCTTATGCCGGTGAAAAGACGGTTTATATCACAGATGAAGCAGTTGACCTGAAGCAGGTTTTTGCCGGGAAGGCAGAGCAGGCTGAAAGAGTCATCTGGGCAGAAGGTATCGTTAAGGTGCCTTCAGATATACTGACATTGTTTCCGAATGCCAGTCAGTTGGATTTTCCTTCTACCTTCTACAGCCTGCAGGATGAGAAGTCAGGGGAACTTCATAATGTACTTTTAGTTGCCAGAAAGATAAGAAATGCATTCCCCAGGTTAGCTGCCGTAAATGTCAATGCGGAAAATGACTGGTTTGCTTCTGCAGATGGCATATTATATGATAGAGAGCTTAGCCTACTTTATTTGTATCCCGCCAAAAAAGAAGCAAGCAGTTATGTGGTTCCGGATACTGTAAAGGATATATCCAGTATAAATGAAACAAATGATGATGGAAGTTCTCTTATAAACCAGAACCTCAAGGAAGTCTATATGGGAGCATGGTATAGGAATACTACTTATTCTATAATGAAGAAACATTTTGTGAATCTTGAGACTGTGAAGATTAGCCCCTATAACGTTTATTTTAAACTGATAAACGGAAAGCCGGTTACTTTGGAGGCTTACCGCTAATTTGCAAACTGTGCTATTTTATTGACAAAAATCTAATATCTGCTTATAATAATATACTAGCGTGAATTATTGAGAAGCATAATTCACATCCGGCACCCCGTGGCCTTACGGCCAAAATGTCCATTAGTGGATTATTAGGTTTTCGGACCATTATTTATACACAGGAGGCAAATAGAGTGAAAGCTTATGGAGTAAATGAACTAAGAAAAATGTTCCTGGACTTTTTTGAAAGTAAAGGTCATCTGAAGATGGACAGTTTTTCTTTGGTTCCTCAGAATGATAAGAGTTTGTTGTTAATTAATTCAGGTATGGCACCTTTAAAGCCGTATTTTACAGGACAGGAAATTCCGCCTAGAAACCGCGTTACCACCTGCCAGAAATGTATCCGTACCGGTGATATTGAAAATGTCGGCAAGACCGCAAGACATGGTACTTTTTTTGAAATGCTCGGTAACTTTTCTTTCGGAGATTATTTTAAAACAGAAGCGATTCACTGGTCCTGGGAATTCCTTACAGAGGTGGTGGGAATTGATCCTAACAGACTTTATCCTTCTGTTTATGAAGAAGACGATGAAGCTTTTGAGATATGGAATAAAGAAATTGGGATTGCGCCTGAGAGAATCTTCCGTTTTGGTAAAAAGGATAATTTCTGGGAACATGGTGCAGGTCCCTGTGGTCCCTGTTCTGAAATCTATTATGACAGAGGCGAAAAATACGGCTGTAACGAGCCCGGCTGTACCGTAGGCTGCGACTGTGATCGTTATATTGAAGTTTGGAACAATGTATTTACCCAGTTTGAAAATGACGGAAATGGCCATTATACAGAATTGGTTCAGAAAAATATTGATACTGGAATGGGACTGGAAAGACTTGCAACCGTTACCCAGGACGTAGATTCCATCTTTGATGTGGATACCATCAAAGCACTTCGTGATAAAGTATGTGAAGTAGCTGGTGTAACTTATAAAACAGATTCTAAGACAGATGTATCTATTCGTTTAATTACAGATCATATCCGTTCCGTAACCTTTATGATATCTGACGGTATTATTCCTTCTAATGAAGGAAGAGGATATGTACTTCGAAGATTATTAAGACGTGCAGCACGTCATGGAAGACTTCTTGGAATAAAAGACCGCTTCCTTGCGACTTTAAGCACAACAGTTATAGCTGAATCCAAAGATGGCTATCCCGAATTGGAGGAGAAAAAGGATTATATCTTAAAGCTTCTTACCATAGAAGAGGATAACTTTAATAAGACCATCGACCAGGGCTTGAAACTGTTATCTGATTTGGAAGAAGTTCTGGTGAAGGAAGGAAAGAACATCCTTTCCGGAGAAGATGCCTTTAAACTCTATGATACTTACGGCTTCCCTCTGGACTTAACAAGAGAAATCTTAGAAGAAAAAGGCTTTGTAATTGATGAAGAAGGCTTTACAAAAGCTATGAATGTTCAAAGAGAGACTGCCAGAAGTGCCCGTGCAGTTACAAATTACATGGGTGCTGATGAAACTGTTTATTTACAGTTGGATCCGTCCCTGACTTCAAGCTTTGTAGGTTATGAGACAGATGAAGCAGATTCGAAAGTACTTGCCCTAACTTCTGATACAGAAGTGGTAGAAGAACTTATTGCAGGACAGAAGGGTACTATCTTCACAAAAGAGACACCTTTCTATGCTACCAGTGGTGGACAAGCAGCAGATACCGGCTTTATTACAACCGCTGGTGCAGAGTTTGAAGTGGAAGATACCATTAAGCTGCAGGGTGGTAAGATTGGCCATGTCGGTATTGTTACAAAGGGAATGATTAAAGCAAATGAAACCGTTCATTTGGCTATCAACAAAGAGCAGAGAGGGGATACCAGAAAGAATCACAGTGCTACCCATTTACTCCAGAAAGCTCTTCGTATTGTACTTGGCTCCCATGTAGAGCAGGCAGGTTCCTTTGTAAATGAAGACAGGCTTCGATTTGACTTTACCCATTTTTCTGCTTTAAGCAAGGAAGAAATCGTAAAGGTTGAAGAAATTGTAAATGAACAGATTCAGAATGGTTTATCTGTAAATACGAATATTATGACCATTGATGAAGCTAAGAAAACCGGTGCAATGGCATTGTTTGGTGAAAAGTATGGCGACAGCGTAAGAGTTGTAACCATGGGAGAGTTCAGCAAAGAATTGTGCGGTGGTACCCATGTTGCCAATACTGGCTCTATAATGATATTTAAGATTGTATCAGAAACCGGTGTTGCTGCAGGTGTAAGACGTATTGAAGCCCTTACCGGCAAAGGCGTGTTCCGCTATTACGAGCAGTTGGAAGCAGAACTGAATCAGGCTGCAAAAGTTGCAAAAACTGAACCCGCACAGCTTTCAGCAAAAATCGAAAATCTTCAGGAGGAAATTAAAACCCTTCAGTCCGAAAATGAAAAATTAAAGAGCAAGCTTGCTAAGGATGCCTTAGGTGACGTTATGAATCAGGTAACAGAGATTAAAGGTGTTAAACTTCTAGCAGCCAGAGCAGACGGAGTGGATGTAAACAACTTAAGAAACCTTGGAGATCAGTTAAAAGATAAATTAGGTGAAGGTGTTGTAATACTGGCATCTTCTGCAGAGGATAAAGTAAATCTAATTATCATGGCTACAGATGGGGCTATAAAAGCAGGTGCCCATGCTGGTAATCTGGTTAAAGAATTAGCAGTTCTTGTAGGCGGAGGCGGTGGCGGACGTCCGAATCTTGCTCAAGCCGGCGGCAAGAATCCAGCAGGCATTGATGCCCTCATTAAAGCTGCACCTAAAGCATTAGAAAAGCAATTAAATTAATAGATTAAGGTAAAAGACCTTGTTAATGAAGCCATCTAGTCTGCTTCATTAACAAGGTCTTTTTCAAATTCCTAAACAGTTCAAACTCTCAACTTATAGAAGAAAATTTATTCCTATACACAGATGGCAGTTGATTCCTTTGGTGCATTTTCTATTGAGGAATTTCGTATGACACTTAAATGGCAGCAGTTATGACTAGGTTAAATTACACCATGTTTGAGCGCGCTGCATTACATAACACCAAAAAAGCAGAAGCGAGTTTGGCGTAATTTAACCTACCAGGAATAACTGTTGCAATTTTAGTGGAATTCGAAATACCGAACGAGAAAATGCACCAAAGGAATCAACTGCCATCGTCCGTTCCCAAGTTTTCTTTATCCAAGATCAGATGAACCGTTTAAGATATTGACAAAGCAGATACTATACAATACTATTTAACATAGAAAGCTAATGTAAAAATAACAGTATATCGTACATAACTAACAGAGAAAGCCGGAAGAAAGTACTTTCAACCGGCAAAGATACAACAGGAGGATAACGTGAAGGTAGGGTTAAACAGTAATAGAGTAAATAACTTTAATGTCATTCTTATATGGGGACTGTCCACACTATTAATTATTCAGTCCTTTATCAGTAAAGGTACAGAATATGGAAGAAATGTTCTTATTGCAACCTATTTGGCGGCTTTGTTTTCGACGATATTAACACTGATCTGCAAGAAATTTGAAAAGCTCTCATATCTAACAGCAATACTGATTCCTTTATCGGTTACGATATCCTCAAGCTTCTTAAATCATATTGAGGGCGGTGCCATAACTGTAAGAGTGTTCCTTATCTATACCGGCAGCTTTGCCATGGCCACCCTATACTTTAACCGTTATATCCTGATTGGATATACCGCTGTTTTTAATTTCTTTATTATTGGTTTCTTCCTTTATGATCCTCAGGGATTACTGGGAGATATCCATACACCAACTGAATTTGTAACAAGATTATTTTGCCTTGACCTTATGATGTTTATATTTTATTTCTCAACAAAGTGGGGGAGCGAGTATATTAACTCTGCTGTTTCAAAAGAGACCGAAGCAGTGAAAATGACAGAAAAGCTAGGAAATACTCTAGATGTAATAGAAGAGAACACCTCACAGCTTAATAATGCAATTGCAAGAATATTTCAATACATAAAGAATATTGAGGAGGTCAGCAATCAGACGACACAGGTTGTTGATAAGATTGCAGAAGGAGTTTCAAGAGAGGCAGAAAGCACCGGCGAGATTGCGAAAATGGCTGCGAATGCCAGAGGAACAATTAAGGAAACCAAGATAATTTCGGCAAATACTATTGGTAATTCAAGCGAGATGCAAGAAATCATTTCTTCGAATTCAGAAGGTATTGAAGAAATGCTGCATCAGATGCAGACTATTGAAAATGCAGTTGGAACCGCAATGGAGACAGTTGTTGATTTAAAGGACAGTATGGAGCAGATAAATCAATTTATGGCAAATATTACAGCCATTGCAAGCCAGACCAATCTGCTGGCTTTGAACGCAGCCATTGAAGCCGCCAGGGCAGGTGAAGCGGGTCAGGGTTTTGCAGTAGTAGCTGAGGAAGTCAGAAAACTTGCTGAAATGAGTTCAAAAACTGTGAAAGAAGTCCTTATGGTTGTAGAGAAGCTGCAGGGAGCAGCCACGCAGACCCATGATAAGGTTTTGGACGGCAGAGAAGCGGTTACAGCAGGTACTAAGGTCATTGAAGAAGTAAAAGACCGTTTTGTCAAGCTTAAAAAGAATTCCGAGCAGATTAACAATCAGATAGAACAGCAGGATTCCAAGATTTCTGAGATTAATAGTACTTTTTCCTTAATTCTGGATCAGCTTGAGAATATATCCGGTTTATCCTCGGAGCATGCAGCATCTACGGAGGAAATTCTGGCCTCTATGGAAGAGCAGAATCAAAGTATTCATATAGCTACAGGAGAAATAACAGAAATGCAGTTAATAAGCACCAGCCTAAGGAATGAGCTTAAAGCATAGAAAGTTTATGAATGGATTCAAGGAATAAAGTCAATTTATTAAAAAACATATTGACAAAACCTATCTTAAACAATATAATTACTTTAGTGCTATTCAAAAAATACCCAAACAGTTGTATAGGCACAATACACAACTGGAGGGAGGTTAGGTGTGAGACTATGTCAAATGTTATTGTAAAAGATAATGAGACTTTAGATAGTGCTCTACGTCGATTCAAGAGAAACTGTGCGAAGGCAGGCATTCAGCAGGAAATCCGTAAAAGAGAGCATTATGAGAAGCCGAGCGTAAGACGTAAGAAAAAGTCTGAAGCAGCTCGTAAGCGTAAATTCAAATAAGTAGTTTAGCTACTTAAATTAACCTCTGAACATTGAGTTCAGGGGTTTTTATTTTGCCCTTTAAACAGTATTTTAAGCATAACTAAACAAATCTATCCATATATTCTATCATAATCCAGAATAATATGGAGTATTTCGGATGCAGCATAAATTCAAATCCTTACATGAAAAGAATAAGCAAACTTCCAATAAAACATTATATAGCAGTATGGAGAAAAATAAGAAAAAAGAAGAGGCGGCCAGAAGGAGCTTTCTAGAAACACTATCGGACCAGTTAAAATTACCGGCGGATATGTTGGTAGGGGCTCCTATTGTAACAGCTATGGGAAGAAATGAAGTATGCATTGAGAATTATAAGGGTATCCTGGAATATAATGACACATTTATAAAGATACTATCTAAGATCGGCACCATAAGGATTGAAGGAAAAAACTTAAATATTTCTTACTTCACAAATGATGAAATGCGCATAACCGGCTTGGTATCTGCCATAACTTATATAACACAGAAAGAGTAGGAATATGGAGGTATCAGATGATAATAAAGCTGATTTACTGGCTCCGGGGATATCTTCTGGTTCGGTTAAAAGGAGTATCTGCTGAGCGTTTTATTAATTTATGCAGTAAGCACTATATTTATTTATGGGATTTAAAGCCGAATGGTGATGATTATGAATTTCTAATTAAGCTAAAAGATTATTATAAATTGAAACCACTTGCAAGAAAAACAAAAACTTTGCCGCTTATCAAAAAAAGATATGGTCTTCCCTTTGTCATACAGCGTTACAAGAAACGAAGCGGGTATGTATTAGGTTTTTTGCTCTTTTTGGTGATTTTATACATATTATCCTTATATATTTGGGATATAAATGTTACTGGTGGCTATACTTATACCCAGGAGGCAATGGTAAAATTTCTGCGAAACAATGAGATACAGCCAGGACTTCGCAAGAAGGATATTGACTGTCAGGGAATTGAGGATTTAATTCGCCACAGTTACAATGATATTGGCTGGGTTTCAGCCGAAATAAAAGGTACAAGACTAATTGTAAAAATAACAGAGACCAATATGCCTTCACCAGCTGTTACAGCCACGAAGGAATGCCATATCATTGCTTCTAAAGATTGTATTATTACTAAAATAGTAACAAGAACCGGGACTCCTAAGGTGCATGTCGGAGATGTCGTAAAAAAAGGAGATATATTGGTATCCGGCGTTGTTGATATTATAGGTGATAACGGATTGCTTGTCAGAAAACAACCGGTAATTGCAGATGCAGATATTACCGGGAAAACATTTTATGATTATTCTGATAAATTCTCCTTATACTATAATGATAAGCTCTATACCGGAAATGAAAAAAAGGCTTATGTACTTTCCATTTTATTGAAGAAAATAAATTTGTTCAGACCTAGAATTCCATATGATAAATATGATATAATTGGGAATGAATTTACGCTGCATCTGAATGATGAATTTTATCTACCGGTTTCTTTGACAGCAAACCGATATTTGGAGTTCAAGGAAGAAAAGAAAAAATATTCAAAAGAGGAAGCAAAAGCTTTGGCAGAAAAGAGATTGGAACGCTTTAAAGCGAAGCTTATAGAAAATGATGTGGTTATACTGGAGAATAATGTCACATTTGCTGAAAAAGGGAATAATTATATAGCAAGCGGTAAGATAGTGGTGTTAGAATCCGTGAAGAAGTATAAAGCAATTGATGACAGTGAGTGGAGGATTATTGATACGGATGAGTCTGATGGAAACGATAATTGATGTGCCTCTTGAGCATGAAAAGAATGTATTTGGACAATTTGATGCCTATGTCAAGATAATAGAAAGAACCCTTGGGGTTACTATCATTGTCAGAGACGGTGAGATAAAGCTTATAGGCGAAAATGATAATGTTGTGAAAGCGAAAAGTGTATTTATGAACCTGCTGGAATTATCAAAGCGGGGAAATGTAATAACAGAACAAAACGTAAGTTATGCCCTGTCCTTAAGCCAGGACAATAAAGAAGCTGCTATTGTTGAGATTGATCAGGATTTAATCTGCCATACGATTGCTGGTAAACAGATTAAACCTAAGACCTTAGGACAGAAATCCTATGTGGATTTTATTCGAAAGAAGATGATTACTTTTGGAGTAGGTCCGGCTGGAACAGGTAAAACCTATCTGGCTATGGCAATGGCAGTAACGGCATTTAAAAATGATGAAGTGGGTAAGATAATTCTTACCAGACCTGCCATAGAAGCCGGAGAAAAGTTAGGTTTTCTGCCCGGAGACTTACAGAGTAAGGTTGACCCCTATTTAAGACCGCTCTATGATGCCCTTTATCAGATAATGGGAGCAGAAGGGTATTTGAAAAACACTGAAAAGGGATTAATCGAGGTTGCCCCCTTAGCATATATGAGAGGCCGTACACTGGAAAATGCATTTATTATTCTGGATGAGGCACAGAACACCACGCCTGCACAGATGAAGATGTTCCTGACACGTATCGGTTTTGGTTCGAAAGTAGTTATAACTGGTGACTTGACCCAGAAGGACTTACCGAGCGGGACTCAATCAGGGCTTGATATTGCACTAAGAGTATTAAACAAGATTGAAGATATCGGATTTGCATACCTTACTGGTCAGGATGTCGTAAGGCATCCCCTTGTTCAAAAAATTGTTATGGCTTATGATGCATACGAAAGCAAGGTAAATAAGACAGAGTTAAAACGTGAAAAATTTACCAGAAGGGGTCCGAAAGGAACCGTATCAAAGGATTCCGATAGAGGGTACCACAGGAAGAGACAAGGCTGAATTTAGGTGGAACATATGATAGGAGCTATTGGGCTTTTAAAAGCAGGAATACTTGGTATACTCTTAGCGATTCTGATGATTTTATATATAGGTAGAAGTAAGAAGGATTATTTGGCTGTTATAAGTGCTGTTCTTTTATCAATCCCGGGTATCATGTGGGGGAATACAGACTTTATGCCGGTGGTCTTTCTTAGTTCCGCCTTTATAGCAGTTGTATTAGGCAAAGAAATCAGTATATTTTATACCTTAATCCTTTATATTTATGTGAATTCTCTTGGGTTTATGGGGAAGAAGGAAGGAATATTTTTTCTTGTAACCGGTCTATTGATCAGCCTGCTCATTGAAAATGTTAAAAATAAAAGGTTATTTTTCTACTTTTTGCTGATAATATTATCCGCGGATACGATCCTGCTACTTATTAGCTGCAATTTATCAATCACTGTATTTGTAAAGACCCATCCAGCTGTAATGATTGTATTGACAGCAGGATCAGTAATACTAGGGTGCATGGCTGGAGATTATTACAGAAAGAAAGTAACCATCCAAGTAACGAATTCTGCAAATGATGTAATCGAAACGAATCTCGATAATTTATTAAATGATAATTTTGAATTATATCGTTTATTAAAGGCCTCTGATAAGCTTTATCATCATTCGGAAATGATTGGGGTTATATCAGAAAGTGCTGCCTTAGCTGCCGGTCTGAATGGCACTCTGGCAAAAGCCGGAGGGTTTTACCATGAAATCGGAAGGCTTAAAGGGAAGGATTATGTAAGTACAGGTGTTGCGATTGCAAAAGAATACCAGTTACCGGAGAGCATTATTAATATCATTCAATCCCATAACCTGAAATTGGACAAACCCACCTCACCGGAAGGTGCAGTTGTTATGTTTACAGTAAGTTTGGTGGCTGCGGTGGAATATTTTCAGTCCAGTAAAAGTCATGAAGAAAGTATTCCAAGACTTATGAAGAAATTTACGGAGAATCTATTTGCCATGAGACTTGAAAAGGATAGCCTCGCTAACTGTAACCTGACAGTAAATCAATACATAAGATTAAAAGAATTTTACATGGACTATTTTGGAAACGAGGAGGAGTAACTTGACACTGAATTTTGAATATGAAACAGAAATAGAATTAAAGCTTGACTATGAACCTCTTATCCGCAGAGTTGTGGAAAGGTCTTTAGATACAGAGAATTGTCCTTATGAAGTGGAGTTAAATATAATACTAACAGACAATACCGAGATACAGGCAATTAATAAAGAGTATCGTGGTATTGACTCACCGACGGATGTCCTGTCTTTTCCAATGGTAGATTATGAGACACCTGCCGATTTTTCCCACTTGGAAGAGGAAGCGGATGATTATTTTAATCCGGAAACAGGAGAGCTTCTCCTTGGAGATATTATCATTTCTGTGGAGAAAGTTATGGGACAGGCAAAAGAATATGGTCATTCTGAAGAAAGAGAATTAGGCTTTTTAACTGCCCACAGTATGCTTCATTTATTTGGATACGATCATATGGAAGAGGAAGAGAAGGCTGTAATGGAAGAAAAACAGAGAGAGATTCTAGACAGCCTTGAGATAACAAGAGATTAGTAATGTTAGAGTACCTGAAAAAAGGAGGCCTAAATATCCATATGAAGAAAGTGATTGTAATTATGTTGGCGGTATTAACCGCAGTTTCATTAATTGGATGCAGTAAAGGAGATAAGAAAGGGAATGCGGAAGTTACTCCACAGGCAACACCCACAGTGGAAAGTACCCCTACGGATACACCGGAAGTTACTGCGACCCCTACCGAAGAGAGCCACGAAGGGCAGATGAAGAGCTATCTTACCGGCTTATGGGTACCAGAGGAAGTTGGTAATAAACGACCTTTTGCTATTATGTTTAATAATATAGAATATGCTTCTCCCCAAAGCGGCACAAAGGAAGCTTCCATTCTTTATGAGGCTCTGGCAGAGGGCGGTATCACAAGGCTTATGGGTGTTTTTGAGAAATTAAATGATAAAAGAATTGGTTCCATAAGAAGTGCCAGGCATTATTTCGTAAGTGTTGCTGATGAATATGATGCTATTTTTGTCCATTATGGTCAAACCACCTATGCTACGAAGAAGATAGCGCAATTGGGCATTGATACACTTAGCGGCCTCAGCAGTATTGGTGAAACCGTATTTTACCGCGATAACTCTATTAAAGCGCCCCACAATGCATTTACCTCCAAAGAAGGTATTGAAAAGGGAATGAAGATAAAGAAATATGAGACCGAGTATCCATCGGATTACAAAGGACATTTCACATTCTATGATGAAGATACTATTCCGGTCAGTGAAAATGAAGTTTCTAAATTAAGCCTTGAATTCTCCAGTATATCAAAGCCTTATTTTACTTATGACGACAGCACAAAGACCTATTTAAGATATCAGTTCGGTAAAGCTCATATTGATAAGAATACAGGAAAACAGCTGGCATATAAGAATATTATCATTCAGTTGGTAAAAGAATGGAACAAAGATAAAAATGGTTACCAGACAATGGATATTGAAAATGCCGAAGGCAAGGGGTATTATATTACGGATGGAAAAATGACTAAGATAACCTGGAAGAAGAACGAGAGCACCAAGAAAATGAGATATTACAATAATTCAGGTGAGGAACTTACCATTAATCCGGGAAAAACTTATATTGCCCTGTTTCCGTTAAACAGAGAAGAATATATCGAAATAAATTGAAAGGTTTTTAGCCGAAATGGAATCATACAACAGGATATACCAGGGTAGTACCAGGGGAGAAAATAAAAGCAATAACTTATTAGTTCAGGGAAGTATATTAGCCGCTGCATCCATAATAGTCAGAATCATCGGAGTTGTTTACAGAATACCTTTGACTTATCTGATTGGGGATGAGGGAATGGGATATTACAGCTATGCATTTAATATTTATAATATAGCTTTAATACTATCCTCTTATAGTCTTCCTCTGGCAGTGTCCAAATTAATAGCTGCCAGGGATACAAAAAAGCAATATAAGAACTCTTATCTGGTATTCCTCTGTGCTCTTGGATTTGCCGTTGCAGCAGGAACAGCCTTTGCATTGATCTTATACTTTGGAGCGGATTTCTTTGCCGCTGTCATTTCAAAGCAGCCGGCAGTTGCCATTCCTTTAAGAGTATTAGCGCCTACCATACTGGTTTTTGCAATTATGGGAGTGCTAAGAGGATTTTTTCAGGGGAAGAAAACCATGCTTCCCACCTCTATCTCTCAGATAATTGAGCAGGTAGTGAATGCGGTGGTCAGTGTTGTAGCAGCCTATTACCTCATGCATAGCCACAGTGCCTCTGAAAATATTGCTGCTTACGGTGCGGCAGGAGGTACTTTAGGAACTTTAATCGGAGCTATGGCATCCCTGATTTTTCTGGCCTTTATCTTTTCACTGTATAAACCAATTGTAGATAAACAGCTTAGAAAGGATAAAAATACCTCAGAGGAGTCGGTGTCTGATATCGTAAAAGTATTTGGGTTTACAGTATTACCGGTAATATTAAGCCAGACAGTTTATAATATCAGTTCGGTTATTGATGGTTCCGTTTTTTCACATGTTTTAGCCGGAAAGGGATTAGCGGATACGGGACGTTCCGCACTTTGGGGGATATACTCCAATAAATATAATATTCTTGTAAATGTACCTATTTCTATCGCTTCCGCCATGGCAGTGGCGATAGTTCCAAGTATTGTTTCCTCCAGAGAAGAAGGATTACATCTGCTGGTAAAGGAAAAAATACATGATTCCATCAAATTTAATATGCTGATAGCCATACCAAGTGCCTTTGGAATAGGGGTTTTGGCTTCACCTCTTCTGCAGCTGCTCTTTGGGGATGCCAGTACTTTACCGGCTGCTATGCTTTCCATAGGCTCTGTTGCAATCGTATTTTATGCACTTTCAACACTTACCAATGCTGTATTGCAAGGAATTAACAAGATGCATCTTCCGGTTATACATTCGGTGATAGCTTTAGTATTACATATCATTGTATTATACGTTTTATTGCAATTTTTTAACCTTGGAGCTTATGCGCTTGTAGTAGGCAATGTGGTATTTGCCCTGATTGTGAGCGTATTGAACTGGATATCGGTGGCTAAGTTAATAAATTACAAGCAGGAAATCAAAAAAACTTTTTTGATTCCGGCAGGCTGCTCGGTATTTATGGCAGGAGTGGCTTATCTCGTGTACTGGTTAGTGTTTAATGTCACAAAGAGCAATGCTCTTAGTACACTGCTAGCAGTTATGTTAGCAATGGTCGTATATGCAGTGCTTCTTCTCCTTTTTAAAGTTGTTACCGAAACAGAATTGATTAAGATGCCGTTGGGAAGAACCCTGGCACGTATTGCCGTTAAACTGCATCTATTGTAAATTGCACGCCTTAAGATTGTGCCCTATATCCTGGACCCGATTTTGAGGCGTAAACTATGTCCTTCAAAAATTCATACTAGCTCCTTTACGGATGTATAAACATTATTTTTAGGTTCATACTTAAGGCAAAGGAGTGATTACAGTGAGATATAAAAAGGTTGTAACTTATTTTCTTACCTTTTCGGCTTTAGCCTGTATGTTTACTGCTTGTTACTATTTTAGTTATAAACAGGCATTGAGGGATTTTAATGAGAATGCAATAGAAAGAAATAATGACCTTATTAAGGAACTTCAAAAACAGGGATATTTGAATACCGTTAAGGCAGCAAATATTGGCGATTCAAAAGAAAAAGAAGAGAATGTGACGGGAGATAATACGAGCAAGGATTCAACAGAGACAAGTGCTACTACAGGCAAAGTGCTTCCTTCGACTCAGTATACACTTCAGACCTATGATATGAAAACTAAAAATTTGACGGAGGAAAATCTTCCTACTCCAAGCTACCTCATAGGACTCAGCAGAGAAGAAGTAATAGATTACTTAAAGGATTACCAGGCCGATTTACCGTTAAGCGAATTTGAAAAGGGTTTGGTATCTTATGAATTGATTTCTTTTTCACCGGATAGCATTGTTCTTCGCAGAACCTACAATCCGGATTCGGTGGAATATAAATACTATTTAAAAGCGGTAGATGGCTATATAGTTGCTTATTATGGAGATCAGAAAACTGTTTTTTATTATACCGGCGTATCTACACAAGACCTTCCGACATCTGATAGACTTCAATTAGAGGATGGTATTTTTGTAAAAGATTTGGATGAACTATATTCGGTGTTAGAGAGTTATTCCAGTTAACTGACTGATTAAATTCTTGTCATTATAAAAACGAATAGCATCTGCGTATGGTCCAGGAGTATCGGCAGGTCCTGCAAAGGTCTGCCTTGCTCCTTATACTCCATATATTTAATCCTTATCAACTTTGTGGCCCTGACCCATGAATTTCCAGGGTTTAACCTTGGTATTGAAACATCGTCTCTTATGCGGAGCTTAGTCAGAATCAATTTTTTGATTCTGACTCTTTTTTTTATACTGCTGAGAGGTTACCTTATCTTGCAGATATCTTTGATTCTTCTGAGCAGAAAGAGAGTCTGGCTTTTCCTTTAATGCCCGGGTATTGAATTTTAATGCCTTTTTATAATTACCTAACCGGTCATAGCATACAGCGCATTCTATAAGAGGAATATAGGACCAGCAGTCATGCTGAAGAAAACCCCAGCATTTTTCCGGTTTTTTAAGTGTTAGTATAAATTCAAACCAGTAAGCAGCTGTTTTATAATCATTTTTCTCCTGATAATAATAACCTATCTGGCAGCATATTTCAGCTCTCGGAGTGCTGTAGATAAAACTTTTAAACAAGCAGGCCAGAGCACGTTTATCCTGATTCAGCATAAGATAACATTTAGCAAGCTCACTGCAGGCACTGATATTATCCTCAACCCAGCCCATGTCAGTATCTAAAAATAATTCGAATTGCCCTGCAGCTTCTAAAAATCTATCATGGTCTTTTAATTCCCTGGCATAATAAAAGACACCCCGGGGGGATAAAAATTCTTTGTTTTTAATTTTATTTTCATAAATCTGTAGATTTCTGTCGCTGCTTTTATCTGTTTGTATTTTTCCGTGGGTTATACAAATATCAGATTCCAGGATTGGTTCAATAGTTAACATATATTCATGGACTGGTTCATTCCATCTGAATTTTAAAGCTCTTTTAGTCATCCGTTCCCGATAATAGGAAAAGGTAACGTTTCCCTGCAAATCCAATCCGGTTGCATATTTCATCATAACAGTATTAATACCAGGGTCCATCGTTTCTTTTAGTTTAATAAGCTTCTCTCTGTCTTCCGGTAATAAATAATCATCTGCATCCAACCAAAGGATATAGTCCATTGTAGCAAAATCATAGGAAAAATTCCTGGCGGCGGAAAAGTCATCAATCCATTTAAAATCATAGATTTTGTCAGTATAAAAAGAACAGATTTTTTTTGTTTGATCCGTAGAACCGGTATCAACAATTATTATTTCATCTACTACGCCGAGCACCGAATCCAAACATCTCTTTATGTTATTTTCCTCATCCTTTACAATCATTGCTAAACTAATAGAAACCATTTTTTTCTCCGCCTTTCAATTAAATGTTACTATAATATATGGGATAATTTTAATCAAAGTGCTATTGGGTTTTGAGCATTTTTTATAAAATGGAAATAAACCAAAGATGTGTCTTTTATTTTTTTGCAGGTAGTGGTATTATGAATAACAGGTTATTACACTGATGTGTTGTTAAATATGGAAATAATGTGTATAATTTAAAAGATAAGTTTATTTTAGGAGGTCATTCAGAGTGACAGAGGAATATTCACCGAAGAAAATTGAGAAAAAATGGCAGGAAATCTGGAAAGAAGAGAGTGCTTTCAGAACAGGAATTGACAAATCAAAGCCTAAGTTCTATGCCTTAGTTGAGTTTCCTTATCCATCAGGACAAGGACTTCATGTTGGACATCCAAGACCCTATACGGCTCTTGATATCATTGCCAGAAAAAGAAGACTGGAAGGCTACAATGTGCTATATCCTATGGGATGGGATGCTTTTGGACTTCCTACGGAAAATTATGCAATTAAGAATAAAATCCATCCCCGTGTTGTAACGGAGAATAATATAAAGCATTTCAAAGAGCAGCTTGAGTCTCTTGGTTATTCCTTTGATTGGGACAGGGAGATAAACACAACGGATACAGGGTATTATAAGTGGACCCAATGGATTTTCTTGAAATTATTTGAAAAGGGACTGGCCTATAAAGCCGAAATGCCTATAAACTGGTGTACTTCCTGTCAGGTAGGACTTGCCAATGAAGAGGTGGTAAACGGCGTATGTGAACGCTGCGGCAGTGAAGTTGTTCATAAAGTTAAGAGCCAGTGGATGTTAAAGATTACTGCCTATGCGGACCGATTAATCGATGACCTTGACTTGGTGGATTATGCAGACCGTATCAAGAATCAGCAGAAGAACTGGATCGGACGCTCAGAAGGTGCAGAAATTGATTTTAAATTAAAGAGTAAAGAAGAAACTTTAAAGATCTTTACCACAAGACCGGATACCCTTTTTGGTGCAACTTATATGGTTATTTCACCGGAACATGGTTTACTGGACAAATACAAGAGTGATATTACGAATTGGGATGAAATCACTGCATATAGAGAAGCAGCGGCAAAGAAATCCGATTTTGAGAGGGCAGAGCTGGCTAAGGATAAAACCGGTGTTGAGATTCAAGGTGTAACTGCCGTTAACCCTGTGACAGGTAAGGATATTCCTATCTGGATATCTGATTATGTTTTAATGACCTATGGAACCGGTGCTATTATGGCGGTACCTGCCCATGATACCAGAGACTGGGAATTTGCTAAGAAATTTGATCTTCCGATTATTCCTGTTATTGAAGGCGGTAATGTGGAGGAAGAAGCATTTACAGATTATAGCGGAAAATTGATTAATTCTGAATTCCTTAATGGCTTGTATGTGACGGAAGCGAAGAAGCGTATGACAGAATGGGTGGAAGAAAAAGGAATCGGAAAGAAAACCGTGAACTTTAAATTAAGAGACTGGGTATTCTCAAGACAAAGATATTGGGGAGAACCGATTCCACTGGTACATTGCGAGAAATGTGGGTATGTACCCGTTCCTGAAAGTGAGCTTCCTTTACTGCTGCCGGAAACAGAAAGCTATGAACCGGGAGAAAACGGAGAATCTCCGATAGCCAGAATGACAGACTGGGTTGAAACTACCTGCCCTCATTGCGGCGGTCCTGCTCACAGAGAGACGGATACCATGCCTCAGTGGGCTGGATCTTCCTGGTACTTCCTGCGCTATATCGATCCGCATAATACAGAAGCCTTTGCCTCAAAGGAAGCTTTGGATTACTGGCTGCCGGTAGATTGGTATAACGGTGGTATGGAGCATACGACGCTGCATCTTCTTTACTCCAGGTTCTGGCATAAGGTTCTTTATGATTTGGGTTATGTCAGTGAGCCGGAGCCTTACAGGAAGAGAACCTCTCATGGTATGATTCTTGGTGAGAACGGTGAAAAGATGTCCAAATCCAGAGGAAATGTAATTAATCCGGATGATATCGTAGATGAATTCGGTGCAGATACTTTACGTACTTATGAGATGTTTATCGGAGCTTTTGAGTTAAGCGCAGCATGGTCCAATGACGGTGTAAAGGGCTGCAGACGTTTCCTTGAAAGGGTATGGAAGCTTCAGGATATACTCACAGAAGAAAGCGGTTATTCCAAGGAATTGGAAGTTAAGATGCATCAGACCATAAAGAAGGTCAGCCTTGACTTTGAAGGACTCAAATTCAATACTGCTATAGCTGCATTAATGTCTTTAATTAATGATTTTAATAAACAGGGCAAGGTTACCAGGGATGAGTACAGAACGTTCCTGATATTGTTAAATCCGGTAGCACCTCATATGACAGAAGAGCTTTGGAGTAAAGCGGGCTTTAAAGGCAGACTTTATGAAGTTTCCTGGCCGGTATGGGAAGAAGAGAAGACAACTTCGAATCAGGTTGAGATAGCAGTGCAGGTCAATGGTAAGTTGAAAGCAACTATATTGATTGGCAGAGGGGAAGAGCAGGATTCCGTAAAAGATAAAGTAATGAATTCGGATGCCGTTAAGCAATTCCTGGAAGAAAAAACTATTGTAAAAGAGATTTATGTGAAAGATAAAATCTACAATATTGTAGTACGTTAGCAAAAATACGAAGCACTTTTGCTTTCTATATTAGGCGGATTCGCAGAAAAAATTGCGAGATACAGGAATGCTGGTATATAAAACAGTATTTATGGGGAGAATGCCTGTGAGCTTAAATTGGGCAATACTGTAGGAGGTCACATGAAGAATGTTTTAATTGCTGACGATGCCATTTTTATGAGAAAAGTACTGGGAGATATACTTAGAAGGAACGGTTATGAAGTCGTAGGAGAAGCATCCAATGGCAGAGAAGCTGTGGAGCAATATCTCCTGGTTAAGCCTGAGTTTGTGACTATGGACGTTACAATGCCTGGTATGGACGGACTGGAAGCCCTTAAGGTTATTAAGAATATAGATAAGAACTGTAAAGTTTTAATGGTTTCGGCTATGGGACAGGAAGCCGTAATAATGGATTGTATCCGAGCCGGAGCCAAGGGATTTATAGTGAAGCCGTTCAGTGAAGGCGATGTTTTAGAACAGGTAAAGAAGCTTAATTTTCTCTGATTAAAATTTATTATAAAAATTTTAGATCAAATGATGTGGTATAAATAGTTAAATATAAAAGGCTTAAGAAAACATAATTGTCTTCTTAAGCCTTATTCTTAGCATAATTGGTATTGAATAAATGAATAGAGATTATATTAGGTGATTTCATGCAGCCAGTGCTTTAACTGAGCCTTGATTTTTTCGCGTTCTTCTTTACCGGGGTCTGTAAATGTTATAGTGCCAATAATTTGATTGTCGTTTAGCTGAGATTTTAATTTTTCGAAGCATTTCTCAGCGCCGCCTCCGGCATGACAAGCAAAGAGAGCTATTTTCTTGCCCCTTATGGATACCTTTTCAAGGAAGGATGCAATAGGTGGTGTATAGGAACTTGCCCATATAGGAGTGCCAATGAATATTGTATCATATTCGTCTATGTCAGGAAATTCATTCGTAAGGGTTGGTTTCTCATGAAATAAAACGCTTTTACCGCCCCAGAGAAACTTGGTAAAACCTCCCTTGGGTATTTCCTTGTCCGGCTTTAACTCTATGCATTCAGAATCTAATTCCTCTGCAAGGATATCTGCAATGATTTTTGTGTTTCCTTCAAGCGAATAGAAAACAATTAATGTTTTCATCATTTGCTCCTTTCTAAGCATTTAGAGTATATGGCATAGGTCATAGTGCCTACTTGTATCTTAAAGCAAATCGAAATGTTTGTCAAGTTTATGTTAATTTGTGGAAGGAGCGGAGACAGCAGTATAACAAACCACATTGTTGGAGTGCAGGATATATGCTATAATATTTAAAGTGACTGATAATTCCTATAGGATTTAACATAAAGAGAATTTAGGAGGATTGCCATATGAGCGGAATATATGTTATTGGAGGCGGTGCATCCGGACTTTTTGCCGCTATATGGGCGGCAAGACGGAATAGAAAAGTAACGGTGCTTGAACACAAGGATAAACCGGGAAAGAAGATTCTTGCGACAGGTAACGGTAAGTGTAATTATACGAATCTTGTACAGGAGGGAGATTGCTACAGAAGTGATAATCCTGCCTTTGCACCGGAAGTGCTAATGAATTTCGATGTGAAGAAGACGATAGATTTCTTTCAGGAGATCGGTATTTATCCACATGAGCGAAATGGGTATCTATATCCAAACTCAGGACAGGCTTCTTCTGTCCTTGAAGTACTGTTATTGGAGGCAGAGCGCCTGCATGTGAAGATAGAATGCGGGATTCATGTGAATAGTATAAATCGAAATCTTACGATATTTACGGATAAGGGGCAGTTTCAGGCAGATAAAGTACTTTTGGCAGGAGGAGGTATGGCAAATCCGGCACTTGGTTCTGACGGAAGCAGCTTTCAGCTGGCAGGTGCTCTGGGACATCGAATTATTAGACCTTTACCGGCATTGGTTCAACTAAGAGCGAAAGAGAAATATTTTAAAACTCTCTCAGGAGTGCGGACGGAAGCGGAGGTTAGTCTCTATACCGGAAGCCGGTTTGTTGCAAAGGAAAAAGGAGAGATACTTTTTGCTGATTATGGAATATCAGGTATTCCGGTGATGCAGGTAAGCCGTTATGCTGCAAAGGCTTTGAGTGAAGGAAGGGAAGCAATTCTGGTTCTTGATTTCTTTCCGGCTCTTTCAAAAGAGGAAATAAAAAATATATTGGCAGGCAGATTAAACAGAAATCCGAAAGAAACAATCGAAGAGGCATTTATCGGGTTTATGAACAAAAAATTGGCGTATGCTGCCTTGCGGGAGACAAAAATAGATGTAAGTCTTACTCTGGCGCAATTAAAAGAAGAGCAGTTGGAGAAGATTGCCTTAAGACTCAAAGAATGGAAAATCTTCATTACAGAAACCAATCCCTTTGAGCAAGCCCAAGTGACTGCGGGAGGGGTTGATACCTTGCAGATAAATCCGTCAACCATGGAATCAAAACTGGTAAAGGGACTTTTTTTTGCAGGAGAAATCGTAGATGTGGATGGTACCTGCGGAGGATATAACCTTCAATGGGCTTGGTCCAGCGGTTTTGTAGCCGGTAATCACATATAAAAGAAAAGAGGTAATTTGTGTTACAGATATCCCAGTTAAAACTCAAATTGGAACAGTCAGAGAAAGAATTATATAAACTGGCTGCGAAGACCCTGAAAATAAAGGAAGAAGAAATAAAAAAACTTATAATTACAAAGAAATCCGTTGATGCCAGAAAAGAAGAGGTCTGTTATGTGTATCAAATAGAAGTTATGGTAGACGATGAGGAGAAAAAGGCAGCTAGATTAAAGAATGTGAATGTAACGATTGCAAAGAGGAATGCTTATCAATTTAAACCGACAGGAGATGAAAACCTTGAGAAGAGGCCGATTATAGCCGGTTTTGGCCCGGCAGGCCTGTTTTGCGGACTTTTGCTTGCACGCCATGGCTACCGTCCTATTATCATAGAACGTGGAGAAGCAGTTGAAAAAAGAGTAGTCAGTGTAGAAGAATTTTGGAAAAACGGTAAGTTAAATACCAGGTCCAATGTACAGTTTGGAGAAGGCGGTGCAGGTACCTTTTCAGACGGTAAATTAAATACCATGATAAAGGACCAGTTCGGCAGAAACCATTTTGTTTTACAGGTTTTAGCAGAACATGGTGCACCGGAGGAAATACTGTATCTGAATAAGCCCCATATCGGAACAGATAAGTTAAGGGAGGTAGTAAAAGCAATCAGACAAGAGATCATATCTCTTGGCGGAGAGGTTCGCTTTCAAACCTGCCTGACAGATATTCTGATGAAAGAAGGACGGGTTACCGGAATTGAACTGGAGCATAAGGAAGTCCTTGAGTGCAGTGTCTTAGTATTAGCCCTTGGACACAGTGCCAGAGATACCTTTAAACTACTGCATGAAAAAGGAATGAATCTTACACCAAAGTCTTTTGCCATCGGCCTTCGTATGGAACATCCCCAAGAGTTAATAAGCAGGAATCAATATGGAAGCCGCTATGATAAACTCCCTCCTGCCGATTATAAATTAACTCATAATGCTGTAAATGGGAGAGGAATATATTCCTTTTGCATGTGTCCGGGCGGATTTGTAGTCAATGCCTCCTCTGAGGAAGGTCATACAGCTGTTAATGGAATGAGCAATCATGGGAGAAACGAAAAGAATGCCAACAGTGCTTTGATTGTTACAGTAACACCGGAGGATTATTTTAAGGAGACCGGTATGAACAATTATCCTCTCGCAGGAGTTGAATTTCAAAGAATATGGGAAGCAAAAGCCTATGAGAGGGGGAAAGGAGCAGTGCCTGTCCAGCTCTATGGAGATTTTAAAAACAATAGAGTCAGTAACGGCTTTGGTGCCATAACCCCCAATCTAAAGGGCAGCTACAGTCTATCTAATTTAAGAGAATGTCTGCCGGATTATGTTTCGGCTGCATTAATAGATGGTATAGAGAATTTTGAGCGGAAAATCAAGGGATTTTCAAGAGAAGAGATGATCTTATCCGGTGTGGAAACGAGAACCTCCTCCCCTATCCGTATGGAGAGAGATGACGGCTATGAAGCCAATATTGCAGGAATATATCCCTGCGGTGAAGGAGCCGGTTACGCAGGTGGAATTACCTCTGCCGCAGTGGACGGAATTAAGGTATTTGAAGCGATTGCCTCAAAATATAAGTATCCAATATTTACAGAAAATCTGAAATAAGTTAGAATAGATGTAATTTTACTGCAATCTATAAGATTGCATAAGCTGAAAGATAGCAAAAGCTGAAAAATTACAGAAGCTGAAACGTTGTATAATCTGAAAGATTATATATGCCCCTAATAGCGCAGAGAGGAAGATTGGATGTCAGGAAGAGAATTGTTAAAGGATAAGAAGCGTATTGTTATAAAAATAGGTTCATCCTCTTTAACTCATCAGGAGACCGGAAGGATTAACCTTACAAAGATGGAAAAATTAGTTCGTATACTAACGGATTTAAGGAATCAGGGAAAGGATGTAATATTAGTATCATCAGGTGCAATTGCAGTTGGAAAGGAAACTCTTGGCATCAGAAACCGTCCTTCAAAGAAGGCTGTCAAGCAAGCCTGTGCCGCGGTAGGTCAGGCAAGATTAATGATGGTGTACCAGAAGTTATTTGCAGAATATAATCAGGTACCCGCACAGATACTAATGACTAAGTATACAATGATTAATGACATCAGCAGGGAGAATGCCCAAAATACTTTTCATGAACTCTTTGATATGGGTGTAATTCCTATTGTTAATGAAAACGATACGGTTACTACAGATGAGATTGAATTTGGTGACAACGATACCCTGTCAGCAATTGTAACCGCACTTATTCATGCAGATTTACTGATCCTGCTTTCTGATATTGACGGCCTATATACGGATGATCCAAGACAGAATGAGAATGCGGAATTCATAGATTGTGTGGAACATATAGATGAACGACTGAACAGTATGGCAAAAGATTCCTCTTCTCTTGTGGGTACGGGAGGAATGGCAACGAAGATCAGTGCTGCGAAGATAGCCACAGCCTCCGGTGCAGATATGATAATTGCCAATGGAGAAGAGGTTGGTATTATCCAGTCAATAATGGCCGGAGATAAAAAAGGAACCTTCTTTTTAGCACAAAAAGATGAGAATTTTAAACTGCTTGATTATATCAGTACGAAACAATACTCGAACAAAGCATAATAAAAGGAGCATACATGGAAGAATCAAGGTTAGCAAGAATCAATCAATTATATAAAAAATCCCAGGAGGAAGGCCTGACAGAAGAAGAAAAAGCGGAACAGGCAGAACTTCGAAGTGAATATATACAGTCTGTTAGAAATAATTTAAGAGGAACACTTAACAATATATCCTTATTAAACCCGGATGGAACAGTGACTGAGCTTTCAAAAAAGGAAAAAAACTAATGACAAAAGATGAAATAAGGCAGGAAATAAAACAGCAGAAAGAAAGGCTGACAAAGGAACAGATTACAGCTAAGAGTGAAATTATAGTGCATCAATTTACTACGTTAGCTGAATACTGTAATTGCAGTCAGATTATCCTTTATGCTGCCTTTAACCAGGAAGTGAATACTCTGCCTTTAATCAATCAGGCTTTAAGAGATGGTAAGAAAGTAGCTTTACCGAAAGTAATGGGTAAGGAGATTGAATTCTTTTATATAACAGCTTTTTCTGAGACTGCTGTAAGCACCATGGGAATACCGGAACCGGATCCCCTGAAAAAAATTGAGCTATTAGCAGACAGTACCAATCTAATACTGGTACCCGGTCTAGCATTTGACCGCAAGGGGAATCGAATCGGTTATGGTAAAAGTTATTATGATGCCTATTTTACTGCTAATTCCGGTAAGGCGAAGTTTTTAAAAATAGCTTTGGCATATGACTTTCAAGTATATGATAATATTCCGGCTGAAAGTCATGATGTGAAGATAGATTGGCTAATTACTGAAAACTGTTCAGAGAAATTAGTTTGAAAAATGGATTATCATGCGTTGGGGTAGGGGTACTTTAATAATTGCTTTAAGGGCACTTGAATAGAAGGAAAGGGTGATTACATGGAACTACTGGAGATTGGGCAAAGAGCTAAAAAGGCAGCAGCTGTTTTGAACACTCTGAGTCAGGAAAGAAAAATTAAAGGATTACAAGTTGCTTCTTACGCGTTGAAAAATCACAAGGATGAGATTCTGCTGGCGAATCAGGAGGATGTAAAAAAGGCGAAAGCAAATGGTATGTCGGAAGCTTTAGTTGACAGACTTACCTTAAATGCGGCAAGAATTGATGCCATGGCAGAGGGACTTCTGGAGATTTCATCTTTGGAAGATCCGATAGGAGAAGTTATCTCAATGAAGGAAAGGCCGAACGGACTGGTAATCGGGCAAAAAAGGGTTCCAATAGGTGTCATCGGTATTATTTATGAATCCAGGCCTAATGTTACGGCAGATGCCTTTGGTTTATGTTTTAAGACCAGCAATGCGGTAATATTAAAAGGAGGCAGTGATGCTCTTAATTCTAACATTGCAATTGTAAAGATTATTAGGGAAGCATTAACCACCAGTGATATAACAGAGGATGCCATACAGTTAGTGGAAGACACCAGCAGGGAAACTGCCAAAGAACTGATGCGACTGAATAAATACATCAACCTGCTGATACCAAGAGGCGGTGCAGGCTTGATTAAAACAGTGGTGGAAAACAGTACAATTCCAGTGATTGAAACCGGAACCGGCAATTGTCATGTCTATGTGGACGAATCAGCTGATTTTGATATGGCACTGCGCATTATACATAATGCCAAAACCCAAAGACTTGGAGTATGTAATGCCTGTGAATCTCTTGTTGTACACAGCGGTGTTATGGATGCATTTTTACCATTATTATATAACATGTTAACGGATAATCATGTAGTAATCAGAGCAGATGAAAGAGCCAGAGCAGTTTGTTCTGGAATGGAAGCGGCTACGGAAGATGATTTCGGAAGAGAATACCTGGATCGTTTGATTTCCTTAAAAATTGTAGACTCCATAGAGGAAGCCATAGAACATATCAATAATTATAATACAGGACATTCCGAATCTATTATTACAAAGGATTATAATAATTCAATGAAATTTTTAAATGAAATTGATGCGGCAGCTGTGTATGTCAATGTATCCACCCGTTTTACAGATGGAGGCGAATTCGGATTTGGGGCTGAAATCGGTATAAGTACCCAAAAACTGCATGCCAGAGGCCCTATGGGACTTCTCGCACTAACTTCAACTAAATACATTATTTTCGGAAACGGTCAGATTAGGCCTTAACTAGTAGAGAATGACATAATGAGTGAAATGTGAAAGTGAGATTGATGAGAAGGCTTGAAAGACTGTTGAAGAAATGCAGGAAATTGAAAGAACCGGGAGCAGGGACTGCTCAAGAGTATAATGATAACCTCAGGCAATTAGGTTATCAATTGTTAGAACTATATATTAAAGGAAAAATTAGTATCGAAGATGATATTATTCAGATAGCGGCGGAGGCTGACCAGCTAAATATCAGCGGTTTTATTAAAGAAGCGGGAAAATATTTCTCGTATAAAAAGAATAATGGAGAAAATGCAAAGTTTTCAGAAGCCATTGCTTCCTGTTTGATGGATTTTTACAATATTGTCGTAGAGTCTGATAATGGGTACCATGTGAGTTATTATTACTATAGAGGAGATAATAAGCCCCAGGGGGTACCTGGGGCTTTGTCGGATTTAATACTAAAATTATTCGGAATATGTTATGAATATGAAATCGATATTGAAACAGTTATGACAGAGAAATACGAGCTGTGTAAGAAAAATTATTTAAATTAAGGGGTGAGTGGTTTACCACATGACATTATACTCTAAGTGTTGTAATTTAGGCTTGTATAAGCTATAATTTTAGGTTGTGGCACCTAAAAATAAGTATTTTGAAAGTAGAGAATAGAAAATGAGCAGTTTACTTATGAATCTTGATGAGATAGATTTGGAGGGCAAGGAACCTCTTACAGAACCTGAGCGTCAGTATTATTTTATGGCAAAGTGCAGAAAGTGGGTAAGACACAAGGAAAAGGAACTAAACAGAGCCTTAACCTTTTCAGTAGTTACTTTTGGCTGCCAGATGAATGCGAAGGATTCAGAAAAACTTGCCGGTATTCTTGAGAAGATCGGGTATGTACAGGTAGAAGGAGAAGAAGTGGATTTTGTGGTCTATAACACCTGTACAGTAAGGGAGAACGCCAATACCAGAGTATATGGAAGATTGGGTTATCTTAACGGTCTGAAAAGAAAAAATCCTAACATGATGATTGCACTCTGCGGCTGTATGATGCAGGAAGATGCGGTAGTGGATAAAATTAAGAAAAGCTATCGTTTTGTAGATATGATATTTGGTACCCACAATATCTTTAAACTGGCAGAGCTTATGGATACCAGACTACACTCAAAAACCATGATAATTGATATTTGGAAGGATACAAATCTGATTGTAGAGGATCTTCCCAGTGAGCGAAAATATTCTTTTAAAGCAGGCGTTAATATAATGTACGGCTGCAATAATTTCTGCAGTTACTGCATCGTGCCTTATGTACGAGGAAGAGAAAGAAGCAGAAATCCTGAAGATATCATAAAGGAAGTCAGGGAATTAGTAGCAGACGGTGTAATTGAGATTATGCTATTGGGTCAGAATGTGAATTCCTATGGTAAGAATCTGAAGGAACCCATAAGTTTTGCTGAACTTTTAGTGCAGCTGGAACAGATTGAGGGACTTAAGAGAATACGTTTTATGACCTCCCACCCGAAGGATTTATCGGATGAATTAATAGAAGTGATGAAGAATTCCAAGAAAATATGCAGACATCTGCACCTTCCGGTACAATCCGGAAGTACGGATATCTTAAAGAAAATGAATCGGAATTATACAAAGGAATCTTACCTTAAGGTAGCGGAGAAAATAAAGACTGCTATGCCGGACATTTCACTCACTACAGATATTATTGTGGGTTTTCCGGGTGAGACAGAAGAAGATTTCCTTGAAACACTTGATGTGGTAAAGAAAGTCCGTTATGACAGTGCCTACACCTTCCTTTATTCCAAACGTTCGGGAACACCTGCTTGTGTGATGGAAAATCAGGTGGAAGACCCAGTGGCAAAGGAGCGCTTTGACCGGCTTTTAAAAACTGTTCAGGAAATTGCAGGAGAACTGACCGGTAAATTGGAAGGCATGGTGGAGGAAGTTCTGGTAGAAGAGGTTAATACCCAGGATTCTTCCTTTTTAACAGGAAGGTTAAGCAATAATACGCTGGTTCATTTTAAAGGAAGTGATGAGCTCATCGGCAAGTTAGTTTCTGTTAAATTGTCACAATGCAAAGGATTCTATTATTTTGGAGAATTAATATAGGATTAATAGACTTTTTCCCCCTTGTTTGAATCGTGTAACTTTTTGTATTTCTTTTGATTATTTTCGTTGAAATATGACATAATGCATAAAAATTTAATGGGGATACTTGACATTGTCATGAAAACAGTATAAAATTTATATGTTGTATATTTGTACAATGAAAATTCAATAAGGAGGTGCTCCAGTGCAGGATATATTACCTATAATAGCAAGTATATTAGTTACCCTGCTCATCGCTGTTCCTCTTGTCTGGAAATTTGCTATTTCCTACCATGTTAAGGTTGTAGAAGCTAAGATTGGTTCTGCTGAGGAAAAAGCAAGGGAAATCATAGATGAAGCTTTAAAAACAGCTGAAACTAAGAAAAGAGAAGCCTTACTTGAAGCAAAGGAAGAGTCTTTAAAGACTAAGAATGAGTTAGAGAAGGAAACCAAGGAAAGACGAGCAGAAGTTCAACGATATGAGAAAAGGGTTCTGTCAAAGGAAGAAACCTTAGACAGAAAGATCGAAGCACTTGAGAAGAAAGAATCCAGACTTTCTGCAAAAGAAGCTGAGCTTGATAAAATCAAGGTAGAAGCAGAAGCACTACATGCACAGCAGCTGCAGGAACTGGAGAAAATTTCAGGACTTACCTCCGAACAAGCGAAAGAATATCTTTTAAAAACAGTTGAAGACGAAGTAAAACATGAAACTGCAATGTTAGTTAAGGAACTTGAAAGCAAAGCAAAAGAAGAAGCAGACAAAAAGGCAAAGGACTATGTTGTTACCGCTATTCAGAAATGCGCAGCAGATCATGTTGCGGAAACTACTATATCCGTTGTACAGCTTCCGAATGACGAGATGAAAGGAAGGATAATAGGAAGGGAAGGAAGAAATATCCGTACCTTAGAAACCCTTACAGGAGTAGATCTAATTATAGATGATACCCCAGAGGCTGTTATTTTATCCGGCTTCGATCCTATCAGAAGAGAAGTGGCAAGAATTGCCCTTGAAAAGCTGATTGTAGATGGAAGAATTCATCCTGCCAGAATTGAAGAGATGGTGGAAAAGGCTCAAAAGGAAGTTGAAGTCATGATTCGTGAAGAAGGTGAAGCGGCAACTCTAGAAGTTGGTGTTCATGGAATTCATCCAGAACTTGTCAGACTTCTCGGTAAGATGAAGTTCCGTACAAGTTATGGACAAAATGCTTTAAAACATTCGATTGAAGTAGCTCAGTTATCCGGATTACTTGCCGGAGAGATAGGCGTAGATATCAGAATGGCAAAGAGAGCCGGATTACTGCATGATATTGGTAAATCTGTTGACCATGAGATGGAAGGCTCACATATTCAAATTGGTGTTGATTTATGCAGAAAGTATAAGGAATCAGCGATTGTTATTAATGCAGTGGAATCACATCATGGTGATGTTGAACCCGAATCCTTAATCGCTTGTATTGTACAGGCTGCGGACACCATTTCAGCTGCGAGACCAGGTGCTAGAAGAGAAACATTAGAAACATACACAAACAGATTGAAACAATTAGAAGATATCTCCAATAGCTTTAAGGGAGTAGATAAGTCATTCGCAATACAAGCAGGCAGAGAAGTTCGTATTATGGTAGTGCCGGAACAGATTTCCGATGCAGACATGATATTACTTGCCCGCGATGTATCTAAACAGATTGAATCTGAACTGGAATATCCGGGTCAGATTAAAGTAAATGTAATCAGGGAATCAAGGGTTACAGATTACGCAAAATAATAAGAATTATAGATGGCCGAAATTCCGGTAAAAGGAATTTCGCCATCTTTTTTTAATGGAAAATAATTTAATGAGTTAAACTGATGAAGCCAGTATGAGGGACGGACGATGACCGGAAGGTTCGTTTTAAAACTTGGTTACTCGAGATTCTAATTCCACTAAATCGCCAGGAAACGTAACTGGCAGTCAAAAAGGTGCCAAACTCGCTGAAACATCGCGGGAGCGGATGGGTTCTGCGCTCAAACAGTGGCATCTGTTTTTCTAGTTACGTTTCCTGCCGCTTAAGTGTCATAAAGAATCTCTCGAGACGAAGTTTTAAAACAAACCTTCCGGTCATCTGTTTATCTATAATATTGGTTTTATGAGGTTGCCTGTGTAAGCATATTCTTTCTTGCATAATAGGGAGTTATATACTACAATTACTAATAAATTCTTTGGAATTAAGAGACGAATTAGATAAAGGAGGCAGTCGAATGGATAAGGTAGGATTTATCGGAGCGGGTAATATGGGACTCCCGATGATTTTGGGAGCTGTAAAAGTGTTTGGAACAGAATCTATTCTTTTTACAACGAAAAGAGAAGAAAGAAAAGTAGTGGTTCATAAGGAAACGGGAGCAGATTATGCATGGAATAATAAAACATTGGTGGAATCATGTAAATATGTTGTGCTTGCTGTGAAACCGCAGTTTTTTGGGGATGTTTATAGGGATATAAAGGACAGTCTGACAGAGGAGCATATTGTTATCTCCATTGCTGCCGGTATTACGATAGAGTCTATGAAACAGGCTCTTGGGGAGCACATCCGTGTGGTTAGGTCCATGCCGAATACACCGGCTCTCGTAGGAGAAGGAATGTCTGCTGTGTGCTTTTCAAAGGACGGGTATAGTGAGTCGGAAAAGGAATGGATTGACCGGTTTTTTAATTCCTTTGGTAAATATGAAGTGTTTGAGGAAAGTCTTATGAATTCCATCGTTTGTGCCAGCGGTAGCTCCCCCGCATATGTTTATATGTTTATTGAAGCTCTGGCAGACAGTGCTGTTAAATATGGTATTCCAAGAGATAAGGCTTATAAACTTACGGCTCAGACAGTACTTGGTGCTGCAAAGATGATCTTGGAGACAGGTGAACATCCGGGTAAGTTAAAGGACCAGGTCTGCTCACCGGGCGGTACGACAATTGCAGCAGTAGAAGCTCTGGAGGAGTATGGTTTTCGTAATGCTATTATGAAAGCCTCGGATGCTTGTTATGAAAGAGCGGTATCGCTTAATAAATAAACATGGGATATTATGTTAAAAAACAGTTATCAACATAATATTCACGAAAGAGTCCGTGGAAAAAGAGAGAACATTTTCGCTTTGATTTTAAATATGAGCTAAAGTGCATCATGGAGGGTTAAATGGAAAAGAGAGAATACAAGAGGCTAAAAAGAACTTTATGCCATAAAGGGCACATTATAGATTTTTATACGGACACCATGGAATTACCAAATGGGAAAACCGCCGAATGGGATTTTATCGGACACAAAGGAGCTGCAGCTATTGTGCCCGTAACCGACGAAGGAAAGATATTAATGGTTAGACAATATCGTAATGCGGTGGAAGAGTATACCCTTGAAATTCCAGCAGGAGGACTAAATCCAGGAGAGGATATGAAGACTTGTGCAGCCAGAGAATTAGAAGAAGAAACCGGATATAGGGCTGAGCATACAGAGCATTTGCTGGATCTTTATACTACGGTAGCCTTCTGCAATGAAAAAATCGGTATCTATTTCACAGAACATCTAATACCCTCAAAACAGCATTTAGATGAAGATGAATTTGTAACGATTGAAAGCTACTCAATAGATGAACTTGTGAACTTTATTTTTACCGGGCAGATTAAAGATGCGAAAACCATTGCGGCTATTCTGGCTTATAAGACAAAAAAAGAGATGAAGTAACCTTAGCATACTATTTCAGATACGGGCATTATTTTTACAATAGTCTCATATGCTATTTTATAGACAATAGTATCAGGTGCCGGTATGAACTTTTTAAAACAGCAATTGCATAGATTAGGGGAAATAAAAACAGGCTTGTTATTGGCAGCTTTTGGAGCAGTACTTGGTGTAGTTTTTGCAAGGGTTTTTAAAAGCTTTTATTGGGGAAATATTAATATCTTAAATACGGAGTACCTTACACAGATAAAGGATACACCTATTAATTATTCAGAACTTTTAAAGTATGTTTATTGGGATATTTTTAAAAGTTATATAATACTTTGGATGGTTTGCATTACCACCTTTGGCATTCCTTTTATAGCCCTATGTCTTACCTATTTCGGATTCCAAAGCAGTTTTTTTATTTCGGTCATTTTAATGAAATTTAAAGTAAAAGGAATTCTCCTTATTATAGGTTATACCTTTCCCCAGTATTTAATTTACATACCGGTGATTTTTATTAGCTTTCGCCTGGCTTTTTGGCTTAATAAAAGCTTGCGTTACGATAACCTGGGCAAGAAGGGAAAAAGAGAAAAGACCACTAAATATCTTGCCCTGGCGGTACTTTTAGGAGTAGTACTTGCAGCAGGCGGATTATCGGAAGCATACATTGGTTCGTTTGTTTTAAGAAAGATATTGAATATTTTCTTATAGGAATATATTTTTAATTGCAATTCCCAAATTCAACAATTATAATGAGAATATGAAGAGGAAACGTTGTTCTGATAATTGATTGAAGGAGAATTGCTGTATGAAGGCTGAACTGCAGGAATTTATTACATATATGAAAGAAGTAAAAAATGCAAGTGTAAACACTTGCCTGTCTTATCGAAATGATTTGACAAAGTTAGTGAATTATATGTACAAGCAGAATATAACCGAGGAGGACAAACTGAGCGAAACCAGTCTGAATTCTTATGTATTGACACTGGAGAAGGAAGGAATGTCTCCCGCTACTGTATCAAGAAATATCGCATCGATTAAGGCATTTGTATTATATCTGATAAAAAAAGGTAAGTTAAACCACGATCCTACAGAGCGGATGAAATCACCAAAGGTAGAAAAGAAGCCTCATTCATCCCTTTCGGCGGAAGAAGTCAACGGGCTTTTGGAACAGCCGGATCCTGATACTGTAAAGGGAATGAGAGATAAAGCAATGCTGGAGCTGTTATATGCCACAGGTATCAGAGTGACAGAGCTCATCTCCATTAAACTGGAGGATCTTAATTTAAAGAACCGTTTTCTTCGCTGCTGCAACAGTAAGAAAGAGCGATTAATCCCTTTCGGGAATATGGCAAAGCATGCACTTGAGAATTATTTTAATATTGGCAGACCGGCTTTAGTAGGAGAAGTCAAGACGGATTTCCTGTTTACGAATCTGTCAGGAGAACCCATGAGCAGACAAGGCTTTTGGAAGATTATGAAAGCTTATGGGAGAAATGCAGGGATTGCCATGGAAATCACCCCTCAGATCTTAAGAAATTCCTTTGCGGCGCATATGATAGCAAATGGAGCAGATTTAAAGAGTATTCAGGAATTCCTAGGACATGCAGATGTTACCACTACCCAGTATTATGTACAGGGAACAGATAAGAAGCTTACCAAGGTATATTCTGACACACATCCAAGAGCTTAAAGATATCCATATAGGCATAATTCTACTTTGATATTGAAATGAAAGAGATAAGTTATGAGGTCATAGGGGATGATGTGTGGTAACAGGGTAGAATTTGCGATGAATATGAATAAACAATAACAGAAATATCAAGAAGCTGTGACACTAAATATTAGTGCGCAGCTTTTTTGACTGTAAAAAATAAATTCGAAACCTTGAAAAGTATGGAATTTATTAAGTGAAAATAATTATTGGAATTATGCTCCTCTATTTTTAAGTAGTTGTTTGCTTTATAATTAAAGGGACCATTCATTTTAAGAGTGGGAATGTTTGTGACTAAGAAAGCAAATTTAAAACTTGATAGGGGAATTTTATGGGATCATATAGAATACTTAGAAAATCATTCGGAATGTTATTAATCGTAATACTTTTAGTTGTACAAATTTTTAGTAGTTCCGTACAGGCAGATACAGGATATGATAAAACAGCGCCAATTCTGAACAGATTAACAATCTCAAATGCAGATAATATTGACACCGAGAAAGGAATGAAAATTACCTTTGATTTGAAAGAGGACGGAGTAGGTGTAAATAATATAATTATCATTTTTAAAGGTCAAGAAAGTGGAAAGAGAAAATCTTTACAGTATTTCACATTTCCAGAGGATGGAATAAAACCGTTATATTCGGGAATGACGACGGTGACTTTATCATTTGATGGAGAATTCTTCTATGAGGAGATGTATTATTTAGAAGATATCTATTTATCTGATGCAAATGGAAATAGTAGTGAATACAGTGCTCAACAAGGCGCAGAATGTTTAAAAAACTCAACATCTAAAATAATCGTTACACATTCAACAACTACAGATTTTACAGAACCTAAACTTAACAATATGACGATAGAAAACGCAGACAATATTGATTCTTCCACTGGATTAATTAACATAAACGTAGATGCGCAAGAGGATGGAAGTGGGATAAGTGATATTTCTCTAACCTTTAGAAATGAAGGAACTGCCCTTTTCTATGTAAACTGGTCGGATTACAGCGGATACCCTGATGGAAATGAACTACATACTGGTAAGTATAATCTAATAGCTATGATTCAGGATCCTTTCGTAGTGGGTACTTATACACTTGAAAGTGTCATTTTGTCTGATCATGGCGGCAATTACAAAAAGTATACTCCGGACTCTCCTGAATGGAGTAAGTTCACTCAGAAAATTACTGTTACGAAATCAAACTATGTAGAAAGTACATCACCTACGATTAAGTCTATTAATCTTGATAACGTGGCAATAGTAACACCGGATTGTCTTGAGGTTCCTATAACAATAACTACAGGTAAATATGGTGTGAACTGTATCTTTATTGACTTAATTAATGAAGAAGGAAGAAAAGCATTCCTATCATGGTACTCGGATACACCAATAATGAGCGGAACCCATAGATTGAAGTTTCCTATAGACCCATTTCAAGGAGAAGGAAAATTTAAAATTGATTATATTCAAGTTATTCCATCTGTGGGAAGCAACGACATAGGGTATGATAGAAAGCATTTAAATAAGATAAGCGGATTTATTGATCCAACAATAACCATTAACAGCGCTTTCGATATAACTTATTATGGAGCAACTGGTAATGTTGATGCGGCAGTAAATGCAATTAATTCTATGATTGAAGGGCAGACTGCAGTATTGGATTATCGCAATAACAATAAAGCAGATAAAAGACTTTTTCAAGCAATTGCCGGAAAAGATAAGACAGTAGTATTTGAGAATAATGATGTTCAATGGATATTTAACGGCAAGGACATTAATCTAGATAATTGTAAGACTATCAATCTGAATGTAAATATCAGCAAGCAGAAGGGTTCGGATTATGGATTTACAAATGATGATTATATCCTTTATATGCGATATGCTGAGAATGGGGTTCTTCCAGGAAAAGTTCAGATGCGTATAAATAATGAATTTTTAAAGGAAAAATATAAGGTCACATCGGATATGATATTAACTTATTATGATCAATCTCCTGATGTGCTTGATACAGACGTTGAATTTGCCGGCGATGGCTATACTGAATATGAGATTAGTCATAATTCTACTTACTTATTATCAGCAAATATGCCGTTATTAAACTCTCCTCAATTAGTAAAAGCTAATTGTGTAAAATATTCATATATTAAACTAAATTGGAATAGGGTAGCTGGAGCAAATGGATATAATATTTATCGCTCTTCTAGCAAGACAGGTAGCTATAAAAAAGTTGGCACTGTTACAAAAGCTAATCAATTAACATGGTCAGATAAATCTATTTCAATCGGTAAAACATATTATTATAAGATTCAAGCACTAGGGGCTAAGAATAATATTAAAGCAAAATATAGTGCTGTAATCTCTTGTACAAATGCTCCGTCTGTTACGAAAGGTCTGAAGTTGTCCAGTAAAAGTAAAACATCCCTGAAACTTACCTGGGAAAAGCAGGCTGGCGTTACTGGTTATAAAATTTATCAATATAAAAATTCAAAATGGATTGAGATAGAAACAATAAAAAATTATTATACAACATCAAGTACAATGAAAGGTCTTAAGTCCCGAACAGCATATAATTTTAAGGTTAGAGCGTATAAAACGAGTAATAAAAAGATAACCTATGGTGCCTATAGTGAGATAATTACTGTATCTACAAAGTAATCAAAACCGCAATTAAAATATATAAAAGTGTAAGTTTTTATAACCCCCGAATGTAGATAAGAAAAGGGTATTTTTGCAGAAAAGGGAGCTGCCACTTCACGATTTATCAATCGTTCAAGCGACAGCTCCCTTGTTTAGATATGATCAGCTATAGTATAGATGAGTTTTTCTGATTCTGCCCAACCCAGGCAGGCATCGGTTATGGACTTACCATAAGTATGTTCTGAGACTTTCTGATTACCGGGCTCGATATAACTTTCTATCATAACACCTTTTACTAATCTCTCAATATCCGGATTAACAGACCTGCTGTGGAGGATTTCCTTTATAATACGGGGTTGTTCATTGTACAGCTTATTGGAGTTGGCATGATTCGCGTCTATAATGGCTGCCGGATAGGATAAATCCCTTTCGTTATACATATCTAACAGATGGACTAAATCTTCATAATGATAGTTAGGGAGTGCTTGTCCATGTTTATTCACAGCCCCTCTTAAGATACAGTGGGCAAGAGGATTTCCTGTTGTCTTTACTTCATAAGCCCTATATAAGAAGGTATGGGAGGCTTGAGCTGCCACACAGGAATTTAACATAACGGAAATATCACCACTGGTCGGATTCTTCATGCCGGCAGGGCAGTTGATGCCGCTTATCGTAAGGCGGTGCTGTTGATTTTCTACGGAACGCGCACCTACCGCCACATAGGAGAGAATATCTTCTACATAAGGCCAATTCTCAGGATAGAGCATTTCATCTGCTGCAGTAAGGCCGGTCTCTTTAATAGCCCGCAGATGAATCTTTCTCATTGCAATCAGACCTTCCTGTAAGTCCGGTTTCTTTTCAGGATCCGGCTGATGGGCAATTCCTTTATAACCTTCACCTGTGGTACGGGGCTTATTTGTGTAGATACGAGGAATCAGGATTAATTTATCCTTAACTTTTTCCTGAACCTTGGCAAGCCTGCTTATATAATCGCAGACGGAATCTTCATTATCTGCAGAGCAAGGGCCGATTATAACCAGGAATTTACCTGACTTTTCTATAAAAACATCCTTAATCTCATTATCTCTTTCTGCTTTGGCCAGGCGTTCTTTTTCTGTCAGAGAATAAGTACTCAATAGTTCGGCAGGAGATATAACTTCTTTTCGATATTCGAAACTCATAACAATACTCCTTTGCTTCATGTAATTACTTCTTGTTAAAGAGCATTGTAGCCGTTTTTCAAAATGAAGTCAACATTTTTCATAATTATACAATTAATATAATAAAAATAAGACAGAAAACGCCTTTGTAATTCAGTTTACCATAGGGATTGTAACGGTTGAAGTTGAAGAATTGTCGATAAAAGGATATAATAAATAAAAGATGGGCTATACTTTAGTAAACCGTCCTATGGAAGGAGAATCCAAATGGGAGATCGAACAATACCGGCAGCCGGACAACAATTTATAGATAGAAATAATAATCTTGTACAGTTTATTGCATTGGCTGCTTATGAGAGTGTGAATACCGAAATGGCAGTGTATCAGGCATTATTTGGAGAATATAAAATTTATGTGATGCCTTGGATTGATTTTATAAAAGAAATGCAGCCTATTGCTGCACAGTATCAAAAAGTTCCTTTAGGTTTTTCAGAAGATTACTCTGGAGCTTCAAAAAGGGATGAATCATTAAAAGCAGCAGAGAAGGTAACGTCAGAAGAAGAAAATATAAAAACTGAAAAAGTATGGGGAGAACCAAGTGTTCAACTTTCCAGACCAGATATAAGTTACGAAAGAAGAGAAGCAGCAGGAGGTGTAAATCCTGTGCTTATGGAGTTCCTGGATGCAAAGAATTATGAAGATAAGCTCAATGTATTGGCAGGAAGCCGCAAATACTTAAATGAAAGCATACTAAACCATATGGCATTATCTGTTGACTGCAACCTTGGAGAAGGAGATATTGAAGATAAGATCAATAGTTTGATATATTGTTTAAAGACTCATGCCAGATTTGAAAACAGAAGGCTCCGATAGTATGGAAATTAAAAAAACGAACTCTTTTAGATAAGCTGCATATGATACTTTTAGGCATGATTGCAAATAGGATGTTGTCTTAAGGAGCTGAGCAGTTTGGGTTATATTAAAATAAAAATAAAAAAAAGTAATTCTCAATATAAAAGTCATGTGCATGAGGTGCAAGGGTACCTTAAAATGGCTGAAGATAAGCATTATCATCGTTATTCCTTTATTACAGGGGAAGCCATATTTTTAGAAAATGGTAATCATTGTCATGAAATTGTATTCCAAACGGATAATACCGACGGACATTTTCATGAATATAAGGGGAGGATATGCGGGGCAATACCCATGGGAGACAAACATGTACACTACCTGGAGGGTATTACAACAGATGCGGATGGTCATGCTCATGGCTTTCGTCTGGTTACCCTTATGGATAATCCAACAGATGTTTTATAAATTTAGGCAGGAAAGGTGAAGGCAACAGGAGATAATCCTGGTGTCAAATCATATATTCCTGCCTAAAACTTTTACATAGGGCTATAATGAATACGTATATTAATATTCTGATTATAGTTTCCGAAATTGCGGCCGAAGATAGTTATTCCCCCGGTATGCTCTGCTTCAGAATCGATACTGAAACGGAATTTGATAGTACTTTTGTAATCCAGCATGAAATCTTTTAAAGAAACAGAGGATATTTTAAGACCATCCAGAAAAGTACCGTTATTATTAATTGTTATGTTTTTAAGCATACCATACTGCTTCCAATTGCGGTACCACCAGTCAGGAGTAAAAATACCTGAGGTATTATCAGCAAAATCACCAGGACTTCTCCAGGAACCAATGGGGGTGTCATTTAACATAAAGTCTATGACAGCAGGAACAGAGGAACTGGTTTCAGGAGCCTTCGTGCCAATTTCCGCACAGATGGATAACTGGTCAATCTTTTGATAGGCAGG
This sequence comes from Anaerocolumna chitinilytica, assembly GCF_014218355.1. NCBI lineage: Bacteria > Bacillati > Bacillota > Clostridia > Lachnospirales > Lachnospiraceae > Anaerocolumna > Anaerocolumna chitinilytica. Next base: position 3,739,502 of record NZ_AP023368.1, on the reverse strand, counting down.
AACAAAGTTGGGTATTACATATTCAATGTAACCCTTATTAAACCATAAAATATCTGCATCTACCCTGTCCGGATGAGTAAAATATCTTGGGTCGTCCACTTCACCGACGAATCGGTAAGCTGTGGCCAAACCGCAGATAGGATGTATCTGAAAGTTCGTATAATGGCCGATACGGATTTCAGTTTCATAAATATTCTTATGAGTATCTGTTGTATCAAGATCAATAAGAATCTTATCCAGCCAAACCATGCAAGTCTTCTGGTTACCGTGTACCGCAGGCTCATTTACAATAGATACAATACCGCAATCCTCTAATTTTTTAATATGACTTGTCAAAGCTCCATTCGTTATATTGAGACTTGCAGCAAGTTCGTTCATACTCATTCCTTTATTTTTTAAAAGAAGTTTTATGATATCCACTCTAATATCAGAACCCAAAGCCTTAAAGACTTCCAGCCCTTCATCCAAACTCTTTATGTGCAGCATTCGAAACCTCCATTATATTAGCAGCATAAGTGCAGATAAGCTGCAGTTATGCTGATTGGGAATTTTATTGCAGTGCCATAATCTTAAAGGTTCTTATAGCTTTCTTCCGCATTTGGGACAAAACTCAAAATCTTTACTGACAGGATAACCACAGGAAGGGCAGTTTGAGGCTTCACTTCTTTGAAAAGGACTCCCGGTTTTTAGTAAATCATTGTCGTTAAAGTGTATTTCTTCCCCCTTTTGAATACGCTTTCCAAGGGCTTTATCAATGGAATAAACTGTTCCGCAGCAGGAGGATACAACATAATATTCCGTATTCCAGCGAAATAAAGGTATAAAGAATAATGTAAAATACGTATAAGTCATATAAACTTCTAAACGCCCGAATTTTCCGCAGGCAGAACAAACAAAAGTCTGAACAAAATTAAGTTTTCTCTCACCCTTTGAGATCCCCATAATAAAAAACATAAGAAACAATCCTTTCTGATTTGATTATGACACCTTAGTATACCATGACTTCCCTTTCATTGACAAGGTATGCCTAGTGTTATATAATGAACAAAAGCATGGGTATTGCCGCCTTGAAATGAGCCCATCCGGGGCAGCCAGGATGGGCTTTTCTTTCGGGGAAAATGCAGCTATCCAAAGATTGGAATATGGGTAATAGGTTATCATATATTTATATGGGAGGTATAATATGCTGTTAGGAAAGTTATTAGAAAAAATAGAATATACAGTCGTTAAAGGAACCCTGGACGTAGAGATCCTCAATCTGGTATATGACTCCAGAAAGGTAACAGATGGTTCCGTTTTTGTTTGTATTAAAGGATTTAAGACAAACGGACATGAATACGCAAAGGAAGTAGTGAATAAAGGAGCAAAAGTCCTTATTATATCCGAAGAGGTTGAGCTAGAGGGAGAAGAAGTCACTTTAATTAAGGTAAGTGATACCCGCCTTGCATTGGCATGTATGTCAGCGGCATATTTTGATTATCCGGCAGAAAAATTAAAGACCATAGGAATCACCGGAACAAAGGGGAAGACTACTACTGCCTATATGGTGCGCTCTATTTTGGAAAATTCCGGTTTAAAGACCGGATTAATCGGGACCATAGAAGTCATTATTGGGGAAACGGTAATACCGTCAGCCAATACTACCCCGGAATCTTATCAGATACAGGAATATTTTGCGAAAATGGTGGAAGAAGGCTGTCAGTGTGTAGTCATGGAAGTATCCTCTCAGGGACTTATGCTTCACAGAGTTGCCGGCTTTGTTTTTGATTATGGTATTTTTACAAATATTGAACCGGATCATATCGGACCAGACGAACATAAGGATTTTGAAGAATATATGCATTGCAAGGGATTGCTTTTTAAGAATTGTGTCGTAGGCATTGCAAATGCAGATGATTCACATATGGAAGAGGTACTAAAAGGTCACACCTGTAAGCTTGAAACCTATGGTATTGAAGAGAAGGCAGATTTAATGGCCGTTAATATCAACCTTCACAGCAGGGACGGCAGCTTGGGTGTAACATATCAGTTAAAGGGATTATTGGATTACGAGGTATTTGTAAATCTTCCCGGTAAATTCAATGTATATAACTCATTAACTGCGATTGCTATCTGCAGACATTTTGGAATACACGAAGAAGAAATCCAAAAAGCCCTTACGATGGTCAAAGTAAAAGGCAGAGTGGAACCGGTGGCTATTTCTTCCAAATTCTCTATGATGATAGACTATGCGCATAATGCCATGAGTCTTGAGAGCTTATTAACTACACTAAAAGCCTACGAACCCAAGAGACTTGTCTGCTTGTTTGGCTGCGGAGGCAACCGTTCTAAGTTAAGACGATATGAGATGGGTGAAATCTCCTCCAATCTGGCTGACCTTACGGTAGTAACCTCGGATAATCCAAGATTTGAGGAACCGGAGGATATCTTAAATGATATTATAACAGGTGTGAAAAAGGGGAAAGGCGAATATGTGTCTATCATAGACCGAAAAGAAGCCATTAAATACTGCATTGAGAATGCAAAAGAAGGAGATGTGGTTGTTCTTGCCGGTAAGGGCCATGAAGATTATCAGGAAATAAAGGGCGTAAAGTATAAGATGGATGAGAGAGACCTTATCAGGCAGGCAGTGGAAGAAATCCAAGCAGAAGGAAAGACGATAATTTAATAAACTTCGTATTAAGTTATAGAAATTTGGTTGATTAACGGATGTCTGATTACAGATTAGATATTCGGAAAAGAGGATATTACAATGGAAGTATTGACAATAAAAGAAATAGCCCTTGCAGTAGGGGGAAGAATCCTTTGGGGAGACGAAACCTTAAAAGTAGAAGAGGTATTTACCAGTTCTAAAAGCGTTACACCGGGCTCTCTTTTTGTACCTATTGTAGGGGAGAGAGTTGACGGGCATGATTTTATTAAGGATGCTCTTGCAGCCGGTGCGTCTTCCTGTCTGTCAGGGAAGGAAATTGATAAGATAGAAGGAAAGGCCTGCATATTAGTGGAGGATACCTTTAAAGCCCTGCAAAACCTTGGAACTTATTATAGAGATAAGTTTCCTATACCAATTGTAGGAATCACTGGCAGTGTAGGGAAAACAACTACAAAAGAAATGGTGGCGGCAGCTTTTGGTACAGCGCGGTGTGTATTAAAAACTGAGGGAAATATGAACAGTCAGATCGGACTTCCGCTGATGATGTTAAAATTGTCTAAAGAGCACCAAGTAGGAATTATTGAGATGGGTATGAGCGAAGAAGGTGAAATGGCAAGATTGTGTAACATTGCCCAGCCGGAAGCTGCTATTATGACCAATATCGGAATCTCTCATATTGCCCAGCTAAAGACCAGGGAAAATATCCGTAAGGAGAAAATGAATATTATAAACTCCTTTAAAGAAGGCGGCTGTCTTGTATTAAACAGAGATGACGATTTATTGGGGGAGGCAGCACAGTGCCTTAAGAATGGACAGATAACCATCGACCTGGCAGAGATTACAAAGAAGAAGCTTGCGGCCAGTCAGGTTATCACTTATGGAATCAGTGAAGACTGTGACTTTCGTGCCACAGATATTAGAACGGTATCCGAAGAGACTGTCTTTACCCTGACTTACCCCAAGGAGAAGAATAACTTATGGCTTACTCCCAATGGAATAAGTGATGATAAGGCAGTAAGAGAAACTTTGACAGAAGAAATCCACTTAAAGGTACCGGGACTTCATAATGTATACAATGCTCTGGCAGCTCTTGCCATTACCTGGTTCTATAATATACCTGTAAGTCTTGCTAAAACTGGCCTTAAGGAGTACCAGCCTATTGCAATGAGAGGACAGATTATTCTTTCAAATGGTAAAAAGATAATCGATGATTCTTATAACGCAAGTCCTGATTCCATGAAAAGCGGCATTGGTGTTTTAAAGGAATTAGAGAATGTGAGCCGTCGAATAGCGGTATTAGCGGACGTGAAAGAGTTAGGTGAGATTTCAAAGCAAAGCCACTATGAAGTAGGAGAGTTTATAGCGGAAAATAGCTTGGACTGTGTGGTAACCATAGGGGAAGAGGCTTTATATATAGCAAAGGCAATTAAGGACAGGGGAGTTCCAACAGAAACTTATTCCTTTACAAATAATCAGGAGGCAATTTCCTTCCTGAAAACCTATCTGAAAAGTGGAGACGGCGTTCTCATAAAGGGTTCCAGAGGTATGAAAACAGATGAAATTGTAAAAGAACTTAAGTGAAAGAAAGGCGGGAGTTAGGTAATGAAGTATGCGGATATCATAGTTGACATTTCACATGAAGACCTGGATAAAACCTACCAATACCTGATTCCGGAACAGTTACGGGACAGAGCAGTTATCGGCGCACAGGTTCTTATTCCATTCGGCAAAGGAAACAGGCAGATAAAAGGATTTATCATCGGACTTTCCGATAAGCCTAAATGGAAGGAAGATGCCATCAAGCCCATAACCGCCCTGGCGGAAGACGCCTTAGTGATGGAAAGTCAGCTTATCAGCCTGGCGGGATGGATAAAAGATACCTTTGGTTCTACCATGAACGAAGCCCTTAAGACGGTATTGCCTGTAAAACGTACTGTAAAGCAAAAAGAAAACCGAATGATTAAAGCAGCTCTTCCGAAAGAAGAGCTTGTTATAATTTTGGAAACGGAAAGAAAGAAAAACAATAAGGGAAGAGTCCGTTTACTGGAAGCATTGATAAGAACTCCTTCTCTTGATTACAATTGGGTTATTGATACTTTAAGACTTTCCTTAACGACCATAAAGGACATGGAGAAGCTCGGTATTATTGAAAAGGAATCCAGCGTTCTATACCGGAATCCGATAAAGGAGACTTCTTCTACTGGCAGAACAATTGTCTTAACCCCGCCTCAGCAGGAAATTGTGGAAGATTTCTTAAAGGAATACAGAGAAGGCACCAGGCAGACCTATCTTTTACATGGAGTTACCGGAAGCGGTAAAACAGAAGTCTATATTAACATAATTGAAGAAGTAGTAAGCACAGGCAGACAGGTAATTGTTCTGATACCTGAGATTTCCCTGACCTATCAAACAGTTCTTCGCTTTTATCAAAGATTCTCCGACAGGGTATCGATTATGAATTCCAAGCTTTCCCAGGGGGAAAAGTATGACCAGTATATAAGAGCAAAAAATGGTGATATTGATATTATAATCGGACCAAGATCGGCTCTTTTTACTCCTTTTCAGAAGCTTGGTCTTATTATTATAGATGAGGAACATGAAGGCAGCTATAAGAGTGAGAATCCTCCAAAGTACCATGCCAGAGAAACAGCCATTGAAAGAGCCAGGCTATGCGATGCGAGTGTCATCTTAGGCTCAGCTACGCCTTCGCTGGAATCCTATAAGAAGGCGCTGGATGGAGAATATAAATTATATCGCCTTACGGACAGAGAAGGAAAGAGGCAGATGCCCCATATCTGGACAGTGGATTTGAGGGAAGAATTAAAGGCGAGAAATAAATCCATTTTCAGCAGGAAATTAAAAACGCTGATAGAAGAGAGACTTCAAAGAAAAGAGCAAGTAATGCTCTTCATCAACCGCCGGGGATATGCAGGGTTTATTTCCTGCCGAAGCTGCGGGCTGGTATTAAAGTGTCCCCATTGTGATATTTCTCTGACTTCCCATAATGGCGGGAAGCTTATCTGCCATTACTGCGGATATGAAGAAAATTTTCCGGAGAAATGTCCTTCCTGCGGGTCGAAATATATTGCTTCTTTTGGTACCGGTACACAAAAGGTGGAGGAGATGGCAAGAAAAGAATTCCCTGCAGCCAGGATACTTCGTATGGATATGGACACTACCAGAAAAAAAGGCGGACATGAGGAGATTCTTTCTGCCTTTGCCAAAGGACAGGCTGATATCCTGGTAGGAACCCAAATGATAGTGAAAGGGCATGATTTTCCAAAGGTCACTCTTGTTGGCATACTGGCAGCAGATTTATCCCTTTATGCAGCGGATTTCAGGGCTTCGGAGAGAACCTTCCAGCTTCTTACCCAGGCAGCCGGAAGAGCTGGAAGAGCAGAGCTTCCGGGAGAAGTTGTCATACAGACCTACCAGACAGAGCATCATAGTGTTGTTTGTGCCGGAAAGGGAGACTATGAAGAATTCTATAATCAGGAAATGGTCTACCGAAAGTTAATGTCCTATCCGCCGGCATCTCATATCATGGCTGTCCTTATAGCCTCGAAAGAGGAAGAAAAAGCACTCAAAGCATCAGAGCTCCTGACAAATGCCCTAAAGCAGTGGGAGGAGAGAGAAGAACTTTTAGAGTACCATGTTATCGGACCTGCTCCTGCAAGACTTTCCAAGGCTAACGATATCTTCCGCTTTTGCTTTTATATAAAAGAGGAGGATTATAAAAGACTGGTAGCCGCAAAGGATTTTCTGGACGGTTTTTACCGGTTCAGTGAGGAATTTCAAGGAACACAGGTGCAATTTGACTTTGACCCTATGAACAGTTATTGATTTTCATTCTAAAAATGGGTAAAATAAATATATACTTAAAGATAAGAATTCGGTTGATGTGATTCAACTTAATGTAAGAATATCCAATAAAAGATTGCATATTCAGAAAAGAGGTTTAGATGGCAATAAGAAATATCAGAAAAATTGGAGACTCTATTTTAACAAAGAGAGCCAAAGAAATAACAGAAATGACTCCAAAACTAAAAGATTTAATTCAAGATATGTTAGATACAATGTATGATGCATATGGAGTAGGATTAGCAGCTCCCCAGGTTGGCATATTAAAGAGGCTGGTGGTGATTGATGTATCAGAAGAGAATGATACGCCTATCATATTAATTAATCCTGAAATCATTGAAACAGATGGAGAGCAGATTGGTGAAGAAGGCTGCCTTAGCGTACCGGGTAAATCAGGAGTTGTAAAAAGGCCCAATTATGCAAAAGTCAAAGCTTTGAATGAGAACATGGAAGAAATCATAGTAGAGGGTACTGAGCTTTTGGCTAGGGCCCTGTGTCATGAAATCGATCATTTAAACGGTGAACTTTATGTGGATAAAGTAATCGGAGAACTTCATTCAAATACGGAAGAATAAAGGAGGGTCAGACCTATGAATATTGTATATATGGGAACACCCGAAATTGCAGCAGTTATTCTGAAGGCTCTGCATGAAGCCGGACATCATATATTGGCCGCAGTAACACAACAGGATAAACCCAAGGGAAGAGGCAACCAGGTTCAATTCCCTGCTGTAAAGGAAGTTGCTTTAAGTCTTAATATTCCGGTATATCAGCCTAAAAAGGTAAGAGAACCTGAATTCATAGAGGTATTAAAAGAACTTAATCCTGAGGCTATTGTAGTGACTGCCTTCGGACAAATCCTGCCGAAAACAGTTTTAGAACTGCCTAAATACGGCTGTATTAATGTACATGCATCTCTGCTTCCCAAATATAGAGGTGCAGCTCCTATACAATGGAGTATTATAGAGGGTGAGGAAAAGACTGGAATTACTATTATGCATATGGATCCAGGCATTGATACCGGGGATATGATAAGTAAAGTAGAAGTTCCGATTGCACCAAAAGAAACCTTTGGAAGCTTACATGATAAGCTGGCAGAGGCAGCAGGGCCGATACTATTACAGTCCCTTGCTGATTTAGAAGCCGGAACGGCGGCAAGGATTAAACAGGAGGATGAAAAATCTACTTATGCCAAGATTCTTGACAAATCCCTGGGCCATATTGATTTTAACCAGCCGGCAGTAAAGATTGAAAGGCTAATAAGAGGCTTAAATCCCTGGCCCAGTGCGTATACTACCTTAGAGGGCAAGATGTTAAAAATCTGGGAGGCTGATGCTTTAAAAGAGAGTGAAGTACTATCTGAAATACCACTTTCTGAGGCAGTTCCGGGGGAAATTGTTGATATCAGAAAAGATGCTCTCTTAATTCAGACAGCAGAAGGGATTCTGGCTGTAAAAGAACTTCAGTTAGAGGGAAAGAAAAGGATGACAGCAGAAAGCTTTTTGAGGGGATACGAAGTTAAAACGAAAACCTTGCTTCAATAAGAAAGGAGAATGTTTATGTATCCACATTATTACGGATATTTTGATCCGACTTATATTTTAGTTATAATAGGTGCAGTACTATCATTGTTAGCATCCGCACTGGTTAATTCCACCTTTCGTAAGTACTCTAGGGTGAGAAGTCTCTCCGGTATGACTGGTGCTCAGGCGGCGGCGAAGATATTAAATAGGGCGGGTATATATGATGTCAGCATAGAGCATATAAATGGAAACCTGACAGACCATTATGATCCCCGTGCCAAAGTTTTAAGGCTGTCAGACAGTGTATATGGCGGAACCTCCGTAGCCTCCATTGGTGTTGCTGCACATGAGTGCGGACACGCTATCCAACATCAGAACAGCTATGTTCCGTTAAAGTTACGTACCGCTATCTTTCCGGTTGCCAATTTTGGTTCCAAACTAGCTTGGCCTTTAATTATTATAGGTGTATTACTAAGCAGGACACCAACCTTGATTTATGCAGGAATAATCTTGTTCTTTTTCGCGGTTTTGTTTCAAATTGTAACACTTCCGGTGGAATTCAATGCTTCCAGCCGTGCAGTTAAGATTCTGGATGAATCCGGAATTCTATATGGCGATGAAGTAAATATTACAAAAAAAGTACTTGGTGCAGCAGCCCTAACGTATGTAGCCGGAGCAGCAGCATCCATACTTCAGCTTCTAAGGCTGCTTTACCTGTTTGGAGGAAGAAATCGTGACTGATGAAAAAACAGCCGGTAAAAAAAAAGCTGATAAAAACAGCCAAAAGCAAAACACCGTAAAATTACCCAGGGAACTTGCTCTGGATACGCTGATAGAAATTCTGGAAAAGGGTGATTTCAGCCATACGCTGTTAAACAAAACCCTTAAAAACCAAAAGAACCTGACAAAGCAGGACAGAAGCTTTATAACCAGACTGGTTGAAGGGACGTTGGAAAGGCTCATTACCCTTGATTATATTTTAGATGCTTATTCCAAAGTGAAGGTTAAAAAAATGAAGCCCTTTATCCGGAATCTTCTTCGGATGTCTCTTTACCAGTTAAAATATATGGATCAGGTACCGGATAGTGCAGTTTGCAATGAATCGGTAAAGCTGGCTGAGAAGCGAGGATTTAAAACGCTTTCCGGATTTGTAAACGGTGTTTTGAGAAATATTGCAAGAAGTTCTGAGAATGATATATTACCTTCAGAAGAGAAGGACAAAATTACTTTCTTAAGCGTTTTCTATTCCACTCCCCAGTGGATAATAGAGAAATGGTTAAGAGAATATGACTATAATACAGTTAAAAAAATGCTGTCTGCTCAATTTGAGGAAAAAAGTTATACTACTATTCGCGTAAATACTGCTATGAATACATCAAAAGAACTTGCAGAGATATTAAAAACAGAAGGGATTGAAGTGGTAGAGGGGAGTTATCTTAGCTGTGCCCTTAAAATAAGAGAGTTTGACAGTTTGGATGCAATTAAGGCCTTCCAGGAAGGAAGGTTTACAGTCCAGGATGAAAGTTCTATGTTTATAGGCCTCATTGCTGGAATAAAAGAAAATAACCGTATTATTGATGTATGCGGAGCACCCGGCGGAAAAGCACTTCATGCTGCAGAGCTCCTTGGGGGCACCGGAATGGTAGAAACCAGGGACGTGTCAGATTTTAAAGTAGCTTTGATACAGGAAAATATTAAGCGTATGGGCTTTCATAATATGAAAGCAGTTAAAAAAGATGCTACCGTAAAAGACGAAGAAAGTATGGATCAGGCTGATATTGTTATAGCAGATCTGCCTTGTTCCGGTCTTGGTGTTATTGGTAAGAAGCCGGATATTAAATACAATATGACAGAAGAAAAGCAGCAGGAGTTAGTGAAGCTGCAAAGAGATATTCTTTCTGTTGTTAACGGCTATGTAAAAAAAGGCGGTACTCTTATTTATAGTACCTGTACGATTAATCCTGATGAGAATCTTAAAAATGTGGAATGGTTCACAGAAAATTATCCTTTTCAGCTTACAAGTATAGAAGACTGCCTTCCGGATGAGTTTCCCTGTGCTTCAAAAAAAGAGGGTTATCTCCAGCTATTACCCGGAGTGAATGATACAGACGGCTTTTTTATGGCTAAGCTTAAGAAACAACTTTGATGTACTCAGTACTTAAAGGTGCTGTGATATCCTTGGTACAAACATGCAGTGAGTTAGAAAGGGCATGGTAGTTATTGTGAACAAATTAGATATAAAATCTTTGAATAAACAGGAATTAACGGAATATCTAAAGCTTAATGGTGAAAAGCCTTACAGAGCCTCCCAGGTCTATGAATGGCTTCATGTAAAGCTGATTCAAGACTATGAGGAGATGAGCAACATTCCCAAAAATCTTCGAAGCTATTTAGCGGAAAATACAGATTTAAAGAATTTAAAGTTAATTCGGACGCTCACCTCCAAAACAGGAGAAACAAGTAAGTTTCTATTCCAACTGGAAGACGATAATCTTTTAGAATGTGTCCTTATGAAATACCATCACGGTAACAGTGTATGTATTTCATCCCAGGTAGGCTGCAAGATGGGCTGCCGGTTCTGTGCTTCAACACTAAATGGGTTCGAGAGGAATCTAACAGCATCTGAGATGTTGAATCAGATTTATATGGTGCAAAGGATTACCGGTGAGAGGGTATCCAATGTTGTAGTAATGGGAACAGGCGAACCTCTTGATAATTATGCAAATCTGGTGACCTTTATTAAGCTCTTGTCGGATGAAAATGGTCTTAATATCAGCCAGAGAAACATTACGGTATCAACCTGTGGTCTTGCTGACAAAATCAGAGAATTGGCGGAAGAGAATTTTCAAATTACACTGGCACTTTCTCTTCATGCTTCCAATGATGCTGTCAGAAAAGAACTAATGCCCATAGCTAACCGGTATTCGATTGCAGAAGTACTAAAAGCCTGTGATGATTATTTCCAAAAAACCGGACGAAGAATGACCTTTGAATACAGTTTAATCGCAGGTGAAAATGATACGCCTGATCTGGCAAAAGAGCTGTCAGCCCTCCTAAAAGGCAAAAATGCTCATGTAAATCTTATCCCTGTAAATCCAATAAAAGAGCGGGATTATAAGCAATCTCAGGGCGAAAGTATTCAAAAATTCAAATTAATACTTGAAAAATACGGAATTAATGTTACTATTAGAAGAGAAATGGGTACAGATATAAATGCTGCCTGCGGCCAATTAAGAAAAAGTTACATGGAGGAAACTTCCTAATAATGTGGGATTGAATTAGAACCGTAAGGAAGTTTTAGGAGGTACAAACATGAAATCATTTTCTATAACAGATACAGGAAAGACCAGGCTTGTAAACCAGGATTATGTATTTGCCATGGAAGAGCGGATAGGGAGTTTAGAGAACCTGTTTGTAGTTGCCGATGGCATGGGCGGACACAATGCCGGGGACTATGCTTCCAGATTCTGTGTAGAAGCTTTTACAGAAATAATAAGAACAACAGATGATGGTATGCCGGTTAGTATTCTGTCGAAAGCACTTGGTTTAACGAATCAAAAACTGTTAGAGGAAGCGAAAAATAAGGATGAGCTGACCGGGATGGGCACAACCTTTGTGGTGTCCACAATTTCAAATAACATACTGTACGTTGCTAACATAGGGGATAGCCGGCTCTATCTGATTCGAAACAAGGAAATAAAACAAATAACCGAAGATCATTCCCTGGTGGAAGAGATGGTCAGAAATGGTGAGATTGAAAGAGAGCAGATGCGCTTTCATCCCAATAAAAATATTATTACCAGGGCGCTTGGAGCCAGTGAAATAGTAGTGCCTGATTATTTTGAAGTAGAGCTTAGTGAGAATGACTTGATAGTAATGTGTTCTGATGGGCTGACGAATATGATGGATGATAAGGATATACTTGATATAACTGAAAAATATCCGGATGATTTAGAAAAAGCCGGTACCAAGCTGGTAAGTGTAGCCAATGACAACGGTGGAAAAGACAATATTTCTATTGTTATGATCAAATTGTAAGAAGAGGTGAGAATATGTTAAAACCCGGAATGTACATCAGCGACCGATATGAAATCATCGACAAGGTTGGGTCCGGCGGAATGGCAGATGTCTATAAGGCAAAATGTCATCGACTGAACCGTTATGTTGCGATTAAGGTATTGAAACCAGAGTTTAGTGATGATACGAACTTTGTAAAGAAATTCAGAGGGGAAGCACAGTCAGCAGCAGGTTTATCCCACCCGAATATAGTTAGTGTTTATGATGTAGGAGATGACAATGGCCTATATTATATTGTTATGGAGTTAGTGGAAGGAATTACCCTGAAGCACTTTATTGAGAGAAAAGGTAAGCTTGAAGTAAAGGAAGCAGTAGGAATTGCGATTCAGATAGCAATGGGTATGGAAGCTGCTCATAACAATCATATTATTCATAGAGATATAAAACCGCAAAATATCATTATTTCCAAAGAAGGAAAAGTAAAGGTTACAGATTTTGGAATAGCAAAAGCGACTAACTCCAATACTATAACCTCTAATGCCATGGGTTCCGTGCATTATCTGTCACCGGAGCAGGCAAGAGGCGGATACAGTGATGAAAAGAGCGATATTTATTCCCTTGGTATCACCATGTATGAAATGTTATCAGGCCAGGTGCCTTTTGCAGGGGACAATACTGTTTCCGTAGCACTTTTGCATATACAGGGAGAAGCGATTCCGTTAAGAGAGATAGACCCCTTAATTCCTCCCAGTGTAGAAAAGATTGTACAGAAATGTATGCAGAAAAAACCGGAGAGACGCTACCTTTCCGCTTCAGAACTTATCGCTGACTTAAAGCGCTCCATCTCTAATCCTAATGGGGATTTTGTTGTGATTCCTGCGGCGGTTGCTTCGGATTCTCCAACCATAACCATTTCGGAAGATGAAGTCAGCCATATAAAGAATGCAGCGGTGCATCCCGGAAAGAGTTCCGGCAATACTAATCCTGATTTGAGATATACCAATCCTAATCTGAATAAAAAGGTGAAAGAAGAGGAAGAAGACATCGATCAGGTTGACCCCCGGGTTGAGAAGATTATTCTGATTGGTTCTATAATAGCAGGTATAATACTGGTAGCACTTATTATCTTCTTTACGGTTAATATATTCCATCTGTTCCCTGGAAACAAGGAAGAGAATGGGTCGAATCAGGCGGAAACAACTTTAACACCAACCGCTACACCTACTGAGGAACAAGTTGAGACAGTAACTATGCCTTATGTAGTTGGCTATAAGCTGGAAGATGCTCAAAAGATGCTTCAAGAAAAATCGGAAGATTTGCAGATTACCACGGATGAGAAGACCTCTGATACCTATGAAAAAGGATTTGTTATCGAACAGTACCCAGCCAAAGGAGCAGAACTTGCCAGTGATGGGGAAGTGAAGCTGGTAATTAGTCTCGGACCGGATAGCTTCCAATTACCGGATGTAAGTAATAGCTCATCAAAAGATGCCGAAACTACTCTAACAGGCCTAGGTCTGAAAGTAGATTCAAAAATAAAGGAACAATTTGATGATTCAGTAGAGGCTGGAAAAGTCATTGCTACAGAGCCAGCCAGAGGAAATATGGTTAAAGAAGGCGATACAATTGTTTTAGTTGTCAGCAAAGGACCCGAAAAAACCAATACCGTAGTTCCCAATGTGCTTGACTCTACCAAAGATGCTGCTATTAAAAAGCTAAAGGATAATGACCTGACAGCCGGAAATATAACCCAGGATTATTCTGAAACTTATGCCAAAGGAAAAGTAATGAGCCAGAGTCAGGCAGGCGGTTCTGAAGTAGCAAAAGGCACAGCGGTTGACCTGGTAATTAGTTTAGGCAGTGCCGGAAATGACAATCCTTCTTCCTATACGGGATCTGTTACCATAGATGAGGATCCTTTTGATTATCCTGGCGACAGCGGAATTGTTAAAGTACAAATGGTACAGGATGGTAAGACTACCACTTTACAAAAACAGCAAATGGATTATGACAGTTTCCCCTTCAGCATTCCGATTACCAGTAAAAGCGGTTCGGATGCAACCGTAATCATGTTCATCGGGCGACCTGCAAATCAAGGAGATCCTGGTGCTGTGAAAGAAAATGGTGCATGGGTTGTATATGAAGAATATGGAACTACCTGGCAGGTAAGTTTTACTCCGGAACGTTAAGTAGCGGGTGAAGGTAGTTTTGTTCTAGAAAACTTGCGATATACATGGAGTATAATATGACAGGTAAAATAATAAAAGGCATTGGCGGATTCTATTATGTCTTTGCAGAGAATGGACAAATCTATGAGTGCAAGGCAAAAGGAATCTTCCGTAATCAGAACATCAAACCCCTGGTGGGGGATGATGTTCTGATAGACGTTTTAGAGGAAGAAACCATGAAAGGGAATATAACGGATATACTTGAAAGAAGGAACGAGCTTATCAGGCCGGCAGTAGCAAATGTGGATCAGGCAATGATTATATTTGCAGCTGCTAAACCAGCTCCCAACCTTAATCTTTTGGACCGTTTTCTCATATTAATGCTAAGGCAGAAGGTCGACACAATCATTTGTTTTAATAAAAAGGATGTTGTATCGGAAAAAGAAATAGCGCTGCTGGAAGAAACCTATAGGAACTGTGGATATCATACTTTGTTTACCAGTACCTATACGGAAGAGGGAATTACAGCCTTAAAGGATTTGCTTGCTCATAAGACTACGGTTTTAGCCGGCCCATCAGGTGTAGGAAAGTCATCTATTGTAAATCTTGTATCTCCTGATGCGAATACGAAGACAGGAGAAATAAGTGAGAAGATACAACGAGGAAAACATACCACCAGGCATTCTGAACTGATATCCATTGGGGAAGATGGATTTGTCATGGATACACCTGGTTTTAGTTCTTTGTATCTGAGCGATATGGAAAAGGACGAATTAAAGGATTTCTTTCCTGAGTTCATGGAATATTCTGATGAATGCCGATTCCTTGGATGCATGCATTTAAATGAACCTGACTGTAAGGTAAAAGAAGCATTAAAACAGGGAAAAATCAGTAAAATTCGTTACAAGAACTACAAAGATTTATATGAAGAATTAAATCAAAAGAAAAAGAAATTCTAATATGGAAAGGTCATGGTTATCAGAATGTATAAATTGGCACCTTCAATCCTTGCCGCTGATTTTTGGCGCCTTGGTGAATATGTAAAAGCTGCGGAAGAAGCAGGGGCAGACTATCTTCACATCGACGTAATGGATGGAGCCTTTGTACCCAGTATTTCTTTTGGAGCACCTGTTATGAAGTCTCTCAGAAAAGAATCCAAGCTGATATTTGATGTGCATCTTATGGTTGAGGAGCCCATCCGCTATCTGGAGGATTTTAAAGAGGCTGGTGCCGATATCATTACAGTTCACACGGAAGCCTGTAAACACTTACATCGTACAGTGTCCAGAATAAAAGAATTGGGGTTAAAGGCCGGAGTCTCCTTAAATCCATCCACGCCTCTTACTGAACTTGAATATATCTATCAGGATATTGATATGGTGTTAATCATGAGCGTGAATCCGGGGTTTGGAGGACAATCCTTTATACCACTTGCTCTTGATAAGATAAAGAGTTTAAAAGAAGTAATTACTCAAAAACAGCTGAATATTGACATTGAGGTTGACGGAGGAATTAATCTGGTAAATGTAGCAGAGGTGTTAGAAGCCGGAGCGAATGTTATAGTAGCAGGAACTGCAGTATTCAGCGGTGATATTAAAGAGAATGTTGCAGCTTTTAAGAGTACCTTTACAAGAGTGGGGGCACAGTTATGAGGGATATACGGGTACTGATTGTAACAGGAGGAGATATTTCTCTCACCTTTATGAAGGAGTATCTGAAAAATAAAGAATTTGATAAAATTATCGCAGTGGATAAAGGCCTGGAGGCAGTATCAGCACTGTCCCTGACGCCTGATTATGTTATTGGCGACTTTGATTCTGTATCAAAGGATGTAATAGATTATTACAAAACCCTGGAAGGCGTCAAAGTTGTTGAGTACAATCCAATGAAGGATGCAACTGATACAGAATTGGCGATACAGACAGCAATGGAAGTAAAGCCTGCAGAGATAGTCATTCTCGGTGCAACAGGAACCAGAGCAGACCATATGATTGCAAATATTTCTCTTTTATGCTTGCCATTAAGGGAACATATTAAGACTTATATGATAGATGAACATAATAAGATTTATATGATTGATGAGGATATGGTAATACACCGTAAAAATCTTCATGGTCCATATATCTCACTGCTCCCTTTTACGGAAAAAGTAGAGAGGGTTACCTTAAAGGGATTTTTATATCCTTTGAAAGACAAGACCTTTACTTTAGGAACCAGTCTGGGAGTTAGTAATGAAGTGACAGAAGAACAAGCGAGCATACAGATAGGAGCCGGTATCCTATTGGTAATAGAGGCAAAAGATTGAGAGGAAGAAATATATGAAACTTGGCATAGTAGGTTTACCAAACGTAGGTAAGAGTACCTTATTTAACTCACTTACAAAGGCAGGAGCAGAATCAGCAAATTATCCCTTTTGCACCATAGATCCTAACATAGGTATTGTTGCAGTTCCGGATGAGCGTTTAAAAGTATTAGGTGATCTTTATCATACAGAGAAGATAGTTCCGGCAGCCATTGAATTTGTTGATATTGCAGGACTTGTAAAAGGTGCATCTAAAGGTGAAGGGCTCGGTAATCAGTTTCTCTCCAACATCAGAGAGGTAGATGCCATTGTACATGTTGTACGCTGCTTTGAAGATAGTAATATTATTCATGTGGATGGCAGTGTTAATCCTTTAAGAGATATTGAAACCATTAACTTGGAATTGATTTTTTCAGATATGGAAATCTTAGAGCGAAGAATTGCCAGAACTTCAAAGGGTGCAAAAAATGATAAAGCACTTGCAAAGGAACTGGAATTATTAGAAAGACTGAAGGCACATCTGGAAGAAGGAAATCTAGCAAAAAGTTTTACAGCTTCGGATGAGGAAGAAGAAGCTTTGCTCTTAAGCTATAATCTGCTTACGTTTAAACCGGTAATCTATGCCGCTAATGTAAAAGAAGAGGATTTAGCGAACGACGGAGCTGATAATGAAAAAGTAGCTACGGTTCGGGAATTTGCGAAAAAAGAAGGTTCTGAAGTATTTGTAATATGTGCTCAGATCGAGCAGGAAATTGCAGAACTGGAAGAAGATGAGAAGAAAATGTTCTTAGAGGAACTAGGGTTAAAGGAATCCGGACTTGAGAAATTGATTGCAGCCAGCTATCAAATTCTTGGACTTATAAGTTATTTAACCGCCGGACCAAAGGAAACGAAAGCATGGACCATTACGAAGGGAACCAAGGCTCCTCAGGCTGCCGGTAAGATTCATTCGGATTTTGAAAGAGGTTTCATCAGAGCTGAGATTGTAAGTTATGACAATCTGACGGAATGTGGAAATTTCAACCTAGCAAAAGAAAAAGGGTTGGTACGTTCGGAAGGTAAGGAATATGTCGTACAAGACGGAGACGTGGTTCTTTTCCGTTTCAATGTCTAAGAAAGTGGTGATGAAGAATGCTGTTAAGTGCAGGTACAAATATTAATTTCCCAAACCTTGGGATTGAATTAAAAGATGTTGGATCGTCCATTCATATATTCGGAATTTCCATTGCCTTTTATGGTATGATAATAGCTCTAGGTATGGTTATGGGATATCTGGTAGCTGAATGGCAGGCTAAAAGAACAGGACAGAACCCTGATTTGTATCTGGATTTTGCATTGTACGCCATTGTGCTTTCTGTAATAGGAGCAAGGGTATATTATGTCGTATTTAACTGGAAGGAATATCAGAACTCTCCTTTGGAGATCTTTGATATTCGAAACGGCGGACTTGCTATCTATGGTGGCGTTATTACAGCTGTTTTAACAGCATTTATTTATTCGAAGATAAAGAAGATTTCTTTTGGACTTTTAGCTGATACAGGCTGTCTTGGATTGATTACCGGACAGATTATCGGCAGATGGGGTAATTTTTTTAACCGGGAAGCCTTTGGTGAATATACTAACGGACTTTTTGCAATGCAGCTGAACATTAAAGATGTAAGCAGTGATTATACAATGTCTTTAGCAAACCTGGCACAGAAATTTGCCGGTAAAGAACAGGCATATAATAAAATACTTGAGATTCGTAATCATACTGTAGATATTGCAGGTGCTACCTATATTCAGGTGCAACCTACCTTTCTTTATGAATCTGTAAGCAATCTGATTCTGCTTATCTTTCTTATTTTTTACTCAAAACACAAGAAATTTAACGGTGAGGTCATTCTTCTCTATTTGTTAGGCTATGGTTTAATAAGAGTATGGATAGAAGGGTTCAGAACAGATCAGTTATTCCTGTTTAATTCACCGATAGCGGTTTCACAATTGCTGTCAGGAATATTGGTTGTAGTATCTTTTCTCATCATTATGTACAAGCGAATTCAAATAAAGAAGAAAACTGCATAAACATACAAGAACCGAAAGAGGGTGGGACTAATTTCCCACTCTCTTTTTTTGTCGCTTTTTGCGGCAGATAAAGTGAGTAGAAGCAGGACTAATACAATATATGGTGGGAGTGATATACTACTACACAAAATTTCTAAAATATGTAAAAAATGGAAGGTAATTTTATTCAGAAGTGCTTGCCATATTAAATAAAGTGGTATAAAATAGCTGTATAAGTGGCACAAAGTGGTGGAAAGTGGTTGTAAGTGGTGACTTATTTGTAAAACAACAAGCATTTTACATTTACCATTTGGGATATAATGTAAATTCAAAATGGTATTAATGGATTTAGGCGGTGAAATTCATGTTCATGGGAGAATATATCCATACAATCGATACAAAGGGAAGAATCATAATGCCCTCCAAATTCAGAGAAGATTTGGGGGACGATTTTGTGATGACTTTGGGATTAGACGGATGCCTTTTTGTATATCCTAATGAAGAATGGATGAATTTCGTAAACCAGTTAAAAACTTTGCCTGGAACCAAAGAAGCAAGACAGCTGCAGCGTTATTTTATGGCGGGGGCTGCTAATTGCGAAGTGGACAAGCAGGGAAGAGTACTGATACCGTCAAAACTAAGGGAAAGTGCAGCCTTGGAGAAGGATATTGTTTTGGTAGGTGTTTTGAGCAAAATTGAGGTTTGGAGTAAGGAAAGATGGGATAGCAACAACAATTATGAGAATATGGATCAGATTGCCGATCATATGGCCGACTTTGGTCTAAGCTTTTAACCTGAACACGAAACAATAAAAGTGGAGGACATTACGAACTTGGAAACTAAAAACTTGGAATTCAACCACATATCCGTACTGCTGAACGAAACCATAGAGATGTTAAATATAAAACCGGAAGGTATATATGTTGACGGAACCTTAGGCGGAGGGGGGCATTCCTATGAAATCTGCAAAAAGCTTAACAGCAAAGGAAGATTGATAGGAATAGACCA
The DNA here is from genome assembly GCF_014218355.1 of Anaerocolumna chitinilytica. Taxonomy (NCBI): domain Bacteria; kingdom Bacillati; phylum Bacillota; class Clostridia; order Lachnospirales; family Lachnospiraceae; genus Anaerocolumna; species Anaerocolumna chitinilytica. The sequence goes on along the minus strand of NZ_AP023368.1, from coordinate 3,719,927 downwards.
GGATGAAGCAGCAATACAGGCAGCTGCCACAAGGCTTCATGAATATGAGAACCTGGTTACAATTGTAAGAAGTAATTATGTTAATATGAAAGAAGTCTTAAGAGCACAAAAGATTGATAAAGTTGACGGTATCTTACTGGATCTTGGGGTATCTTCCTATCAGCTGGATACAGTAGAAAGAGGATTTTCCTATAGGGAAGACGCACCTCTTGATATGAGAATGGATACCAGAATGGATATCTCCGCAAAGGATATTGTTAACGGATATAGTGAATACGATTTGTACCGTATCATAAGAGATTACGGTGAAGATAAATTTGCAAAGAACATTGCGAAACACATTGCCAGAGTAAGGGCAGAGAAACCAATTGAAACAACAGGTGAACTGGCAGAGGTAATTAAAGCTGCAATACCTGCAAAATTAAGAGTAAATGGGCATCCAGCCAAGAAGACCTTTCAGGCCATCAGGATAGAGTTAAATAAAGAGCTGGAGGTCTTAAGCAGAGCTTTAGAGGATATGATGGGTCTTTTAAATGATGGAGGAAGGCTTTGTATTATTACCTTTCATTCACTGGAAGACAGAATTGTCAAAGTATTTTTTAAAAACCAGGAGAATCCTTGTACCTGCCCACCGAATTTTCCGGTATGCGTTTGCGGGAAGAAACCTTTGGGAGCAGTTATAAGCAGAAAAGCTATTCTGCCTTCTGATGAGGAAATTCAATTTAACAAAAGATCAAACAGCGCCAAATTAAGAGTATTTGAGCGCCGTTTATAAATGACTTAAGCGAATGACTATAAAGGGGGAGAAAAATGGAGGAAAGTAGAAGAAAATACAATCAACAAAATACTTACTACGATGGTAATGCTGTAAGGAAATTAAAAGAGTATCCTGATGAAGAATATTATCAGGAACAGGAACCAGAAAGAACTTATCCGGGAAGTAATCCGGAAGTAAGAAGTAATCCGAGAGTACAAAGAAATCCCAAGGTACGAAAGAGAGCAAAAGAGAAACAGGCTTTGAATATTTTTTCTGTGCTATTTCTCACAGTTGCAATCTGTGCGACATTATATACCTGTATCGGATATTTGAAAGTACAGATGGAAATTACACAAAAGAATGATAAAATTGCCAGCCTGGAGCGAAAATTAAGTAAGCTTGTGAATGATAATGATGCCAGCCTGGCTAAAATAGACACATCTGTAGATTTAAATTATATCTATAATTATGCTACAAAGGAACTTGGGATGGTATATCCTGATGATAAACAAGTTATTACCTTTAAGGAAAATGAAAGTGATTATGTAAAGCAATATGCTGATATACCTCAGGCTGAGAGCAATTCTCTTTTGGACAAGTTAAAGAAGCAGCACTAGCTGAGGTGATGTGAATTAGAATCTACTGTTGGTTATCCAATCGGCAGTAAGCTCGCTATCTGCAAGGCATGTATGGAGGTTATATGAAAAAACAGGGGGTTAATACTAGAAAAGTAAAGCCTTTAAAAAAATTTACACACCGCATGAGTGCTAGATTGATGTTTATCTTTACAATTATACTTGTATTAATGGGAGTGCTGATTGTAAGGATTGCAGAGCTTAATCATACAGACGGAGTACGTTATGAGAAAAAAGTTCTTTCTCAGCAGACCTATACCAGTACTGCAATTCCGTTTCAGAGAGGAAGTATACTTGACCGGAATGGTACGGTGCTTGCTTACAGTGAAAAGGTCTATAATGTTATTCTGGATGTATATTATGCTCTTTCTGATGATAAGTATAGTGGACCTACTAAAAAAGCACTGCTTGACTCCTTTAAAGATTTAAAAGAAAGCGATATAGAAAATCTTTATACAAAGAAACCTAACAGCAGGTACAGTATCATAAAAAAAGGTATTAGTTATGATGCGATGGAAAAGTTCAAAGAGCTGGAGAAAAAGGACGAGAATATTCAAGGTGTATGGTTTGAAGAAGACTATAACAGGAAATACCCATATAAGACTCTTGCAAGTAATGTTTTAGGTTTTACAACCAGTGGAAACGTTGGAAACTGGGGAATAGAGCAATACTATAGTGATACCTTAAACGGGACAAACGGTATTGAATTTGGTTACATAGATTCTGATTTAAAACTTGAAAGAACAGTAAAACCTTCTATTAACGGCAATTCAATAGTATCGACCATTGATGCCAATGTACAGAAGATTGTTGAAAATCATATCAAATCCTTTAATGAGGAAGCCGGAAGCAAGAATATGGGTGTGGTAGTAATGAATCCCAATAATGGAGAGATTCTTGCCATGGCCTCCAATGATACTTATGATCTGAATAAACCTACAGATTTAACTCCCTTTTACACAAAAGATGAAATAAGTAAAATGTCAGATAAAGAAAAGACAGATGCATTAAGTAAGATTTGGAGAAACTATACGATCAGCGATACATATGAGCCAGGATCTACCTTCAAACCTTTCACGATTGCAGCTGCACTTGAAGAAAATATCATAAAGCAGAATGATACTTATTATTGTGACGGAGGAGAAGAAGTTGCAGGCAGCTATATTAAATGCAGCAGCTATAGCATTGGCGGACATGGAGAGGTAAATCTTACTCAGGCCCTTATGAAGTCCTGTAACGATGCACTTATGCAGATAGGGGCCAAGGAGGGAGGCAACTTATTTCTTGGTTACCAGAAGTTTTTTGGATTTGGGGCTAAAACAGGAGTTGATCTACCAGGTGAAGCAATCGGAATACTGAAGGAAAAAAGTGGTTATGGCAAGGTAGATCTGGCTACTAATAGTTTTGGACAAAATTTTACAACTACTATGATACAGCTGGCGTCAGGATTCTCTTCATTAGTCAATGGGGGATACTACTATGAGCCTCATATAATGAAAGAAGTTTTAAATGCAAGCGGCAGCATGGTATCATCATTTGATAAAAAACTGGTGAAACTATCCGTTTCCAGTGAAACATCCAAATTTTTGGATAATGCCTTATATATGACTGTTCAGGAAGGAACAGCAAAAGGCGCTCAGGTGCCCGGTTATAAAGTTGGTGGGAAAACTGGTACTGCTGAAAAAATTCCCAGAGGTGCTGGAACTTATCTGGTATCCTTTATAGGCTGCGTTCCAACAGATAATCCACAAGTTGTTATTTATGTGGTAATTGATGAACCTCAGAATGTAGTTAAGCAGGCAGACAGCTCTCTTGCTACAAAGACTGCTGGGGCCATATTGACAGAAATACTTCCTTTATTAGAAATATATCCCACAGAAAACAGTTCTGACAATACAGTCACAACAGAGAATAGCACGGGTCAAACTACCGGTAAACAATCAACGGTAGAGGGGAAGACCAACGAAGAAAATTCTTCTGGACAAAATACCGAAGAAAACGGAGATACTGCAAATACGGATAAGCAGGTTACAAACGGAAATGACCAGACAGGGCAGGATAGTACTTATGAAGAAACAGTAGATGTATTACCAAATACAGAGGAAACTTCACCTTAAACCTATTGTATTATCATAACCCGGGAAGGATTGTCATAAAATGAAGCAATCAGATAATTGAGGCATCCTTTATGGCACGAAACAAGTCCTTCAATCGCAGGAATGTATTCATTATAGTTACCGTAGTGATAGTAGCAGCAGCACTGTTAACGGTAAGGCTTTCTTACCTAATGATTGTAAAATCAGCAGATTACGCAAAAAGAGCAGAAGAGCTCCATGAAAGAGAAAGAGCTATTAAGGCGGAGAGAGGAATCATTTACGACAGAAATGGAGTGGTACTGGCAGACAATAAGCCTGTTAGTACAATTTCAGTAATACATAGCCAGATTACAGAACCTGAAAAGGTAATTAAGCAGTTATCTGAGACCTTAGGACTCAGTGAGGCTTATGTAAAAAAAAGAGTTGATAAAAATTCTTCTATAGAAAGAATTAAATCCAATGTAGACAAAGCAGTTGCAGATACCATCAGAGAATATAATCTGGATGGCGTTATGGTAGATGAGGATTATAAGAGATATTATCCTTATGGTGATTTGGCTTCCAAAGTTATTGGTTTCACAGGAAGCGATAATCAGGGTATCATCGGACTTGAAGTAGAATATGACAATTACCTGAAAGGAAGCGATGGGACTATACTTACGCTCACAACAGCCAATGGTGTCGAGATTGAAAATGCAGCTGAAGACAGAATAGAACCGGTAGCCGGCAAAGATTTAGTTACCAGTATAGATGTTAATATACAAAAGTATGCAGAACAGGCTGCTATGAAAGTACTGGAAGCTAAGAATGCCAATAATGTTAAAATGATTCTTATGAATCCTCAGAATGGTGAGATATATGCTTGCGTCAATGTACCGGAGTTTAATCTGAATGATCCCTATACACTGACGGATTCCGCACTAAACGGTCTTGATCAAGCTACACTTACCGATAAGCAAAAAAATGATCTGCTTAATAATATGTGGCGTAATGCCAGCATCAGTGATACTTATGAACCGGGTTCTACCTTTAAGGTAGTTACTGCGACAGCAGCTTTAGAAGAAAAGGTGGTTAAGCTTACGGACAGATTTTATTGCCCGGGTTATAAGATAGTAGAAGATCGCAGAATCCGGTGCCATAAAGTCGGCGGACATGGAAGCGAAGATTTTATTGATGGCATTAAGAATTCCTGCAACCCTGTTTTTATGGAAATTGGTGCAAGGGTTGGAGTTACCAATATTTATAAATACTATTCTAAATTAGGTCTTATGAAAAAAACCGGTGTGGATCTTCCGGGAGAAGCAACTTCTATTATGCATAAACCTGCTAATGTTGGAGCTGTTGAACTTGCCACTATGTCTTTTGGGCAATCCTTTCAGATAACACCCTTGCAATTATTAGTAGCTGCAAGCGCCATTGTAAATGGTGGAAATATAGTTACTCCACACTTTGGAGTAGAGATTAAAAATAAGGACGGTTCTGTAGCTAAAACTCTGAAATATAATAAAACAGATGGGGCCGTAACAAAAGAAACTTCTGATTTAATGAGACAGCTTCTTGAAACTGTTGTATCCAAAGGAACTGGAAACAGAGCATACCTGGCTGGATATCATATCGGAGGGAAAACAGCTACTTCTGAAAAATTACCCAGAAGCAGCAATAAATACATATCCTCCTTTTTAGGATTTGCACCTGCTGATAATCCACAGATTATCGGTATTGTATTGATAGATGAGCCGGAAGGAATTTATTACGGCGGAACCATTGCAGCCCCTGTTATGGCGGAAGTTTACGAAGACGCGCTTCCCTATCTTGGTATTCAGCCTTCTTATACGGAGGAGGAAATCAAGAAAAATAATATCGGTACCATGAGAATGCCGGATTTGACAGGATTAAGCAAAGCAGATGTAAAGAAAATGCTAAAAGATTATACTTTTAAGGAGGTATATTACGACGGAGAAGGGGATACAGTAACCAGTCAATTCCCTTTAAAAGGTGAAGAAATTAATAATAACAGTAATTTGATTCTATATATGAAATAGTTGAATTATTAAAAGTATAAGTCACACAAGATTATGCCTGGGAAATCCTCGGCCAGGACTTACGGCTCGTTGGATATGACATGGCTGTAGTTTAACAAATCCGTAGCCTTACAGAAGACAGCATACAAAAGAATGAATAGGCATTTTTACGGAGGAAACAGGAATGAATGCTAGGATACTAATGCCGGTTGTCATAGCTTTTATTATAAGCTTAATATTATGCCCCATACTAATACCTTTTCTAAGAAAGTTAAAGTGGGGGCAGTATGTACGGGGCGACGGTCCTAAAAGCCATTTTAAGAAGTCAGGCACACCTACTATGGGTGGAATTGTAATACTTCTAAGTGTTACAATAACTTCAGTGATTTACATAAAAGCAAATAAGGATATGATTCCTGTTTTGTTCGCAACAGTGGGTTTTGGCTTAATTGGATTCCTGGATGATTACCTGAAAATTATTATGAAAAGATCCTTGGGCCTTAAAGTCTGGCAGAAACTGCTGGGGCAGTTACTGGTATCAGTCGTATTTATTCATTATTTTATAAATGATACGGATATCGGTACTTCCATTTTGATTCCCTTTACCGGTGGATTTGAAGATGGTAAATTTTTAGAGCTTGGAGTATGGTTTATACCTTTTATGCTTTTTTGCATGCTTGGTACAGTGAATGGAGCCAACTTTACCGATGGATTAGATGGTCTTGCGGCTAGTGTCACTCTGCTAATTACTACTTTCTTTTCGGTGGCAGCAATCGTGCAGAACAATGGTATTATTCCTATTAGTAATGCAGCTGCAGGGAGTTTGCTTGGATTTCTTGTTTTTAATATTTATCCTGCCAGAGTATTTATGGGGGATACCGGTTCCTTAGCTTTAGGTGGTTTTGTAGCAGCTTCAGCTTTTATGCTTAAGATGCCGTTGTTTTTAATAATTGTCGGATTAATTTATCTGATAGAAGTAATTTCAGTTGTACTACAGGTAGTATATTTTAAGCTGACTAAGGGAAAACGTATTTTTAAGATGGCACCCATACACCATCACTTTGAATTATGCGGTTGGTCGGAAATGAAAGTAGTAACAGTATTTACGGTAGCAACAGCAATTTGTTGTATTATCGCACTGTTAGGAATATAATTATGAAGGCGAATTTTCAGTTTTGCAGGTTTACCTGCAAAATACACATGAATAAATGAAAGAAAACATTAGAAAAGTAAAGAATGTCTGCCAGCCCGGCGGCATTTTAAGAGATATCAGTTGAGTACATTGATATCGGTGAAAGGAGTTAAGATGAAACTAGATAATAAAACAGTGTTGGTATTTGGAACAGGACTTAGTGGTATATCGGCAGTTGGTTTTTTACAGGATATAACGAAGAATATCATCGTATATGATACAAATTCCAAACTGGAGGCAGAACTGGTCAGAGAAAAGCTCCCCGAGAATTTCTTCGGTGAAATTATTTTAGGAGATTTAGCAGAGGAATATTTAAATAAAATAGACCTTGCTGTTCTTAGCCCGGGAGTACCAACAGATCTTCCTGTTGTGAATAGAATGAGAGATAACAGTATCCCTATCTGGGGAGAAATAGAGCTTGCATATTATAAAGCACAAGGAAAGATTGCTGCCATTACCGGTACCAATGGTAAGACAACAACAACTTCACTTGTGGGAGATATCATGAAAAACTTCTATCAGGAAGTTTTTGTAGTAGGTAATATCGGAATACCTTATACAGATGTATCGAAAAACACAACGAAGGATTCTGTTACTGTAATTGAAATGAGCAGCTTTCAGCTTGAAACTATTATCGATTTTAAGCCCAATGTCAGCGCTATTCTAAATATTACCCCGGATCATCTTAACCGCCATCATACAATGGAGAATTATATTGCTGCAAAGCTTGCTATTACAAAGAACCAAGGTACAGAAGATGTCTGTATTTTGAATTATGAAGATGAAGTCCTAAGAGAAGCAGGAAAAGTTTTAAAAACAAATGTTATGTACTTCAGCAGTTTGCGGAAACTTGACAAAGGAATCTACCTGGATGGTGATAACATTGTTTATAATGATGGCAATACGAGTCAGGTTATAGTTGATGTAACCCAGATGAATATATTTGGCAGACACAGTTATGAAAACACAATGGCTGCTATAGGTATTGCTATTTCTCTTCAAGTTCCTTATGAGTGTATCAACAAGGCAGTAAGAGAGTTTGTTGCCATAGAACACAGAATAGAATTTGTAACTACAAAAAATGGTGTCAAATATTATAACGACTCTAAAGGAACTAATCCGGATGCATCCATTAAAGCAATAGAATCCATGCCTTCTCCTACCTGCCTGATAGCGGGAGGATATGATAAAGGATCTGAGTACGATGAGTGGGTTGATGCATTTGGAGAAAAAATCAAAGCACTTATTTTGATAGGACAGACAAAAGACAAAATTGAGGCAGCTGCAAGAGCCCATGGTTTTACTGAAATATATAAAGTAGAATCACTTGAAGAAGCTGTTGTGACCTGCTATAAACTATCACAGGAAGGAGACTGTGTTCTTCTCTCCCCTGCCTGTGCAAGCTGGGATATGTTTCCCAATTATGAAGAAAGAGGACGTCTCTTTAAAGAATACGTAAGAAATCTATAGAATTTATGTGTTAAATAGGTTGAAAAAACAAAAAACAATTTTTCAACTACGGATTCAGGAATATCAAATCGAAGATTTGATATTCACGAAAGGGGTAAGAAGAGAGAGGTCGGCATGACAAGAGAAGACAGAGATAAAGGAAAATCGAATAAACTTCATAGCTATTATGACTACAACCTTCTGTTTCTCACTATCTTTTTAGTATGTTTCGGATTGGTAATGGTGTATAGCACCAGTTCCTATAACGCTGCCAGAGAAACAGGAAATCCTGCGTTTTATCTGGAGAAACAAGGGGCATTTGCTATATTTGGTGTGGTTGTAATGCTTATAGTATCAAAGATTGATTATAGAATCTATAAACATAAACTGCCTGTGTTAAAAATAAGGCCGATTATTGCTTTATATTTTGTCTGTATACTGTTGCAGATAGCGGTTTTAATCTTTGCAAAAGAAATAAATGGTTCAAAACGGTGGCTGTCCCTTGGGCCTCTTGGTACTTTCCAGCCTTCAGAATTATCAAAAGTTGGTATTATTCTTTTTACAGCATATGTAGTCAGCTTGGCACCTAAAAAGCTTGATAAATTTACTGGATTTATTAGAATTTTAATTTTGGTCCTTCCCCTTATCGGGCTTGTCTTATCGCAGAATTTCAGTACTGCTTTGGTAATGGGTCTTATCATGGTTGCAATTTGTTTTGTAGCCAGTAGAAAAAAGCTGTATTTTTTTGTATCAGGTGGTTTACTGGCAGGACTTGGTTCCATCTTTATCTTCTTTGTAAGTTATCGAAGCGAAAGAATTGAGGTATGGAAAAATGTTGAGACACATCCAAAGGGCTATCAGATACTTCAGGGTTTATATGCCATAGCCTCCGGAAGAATCTTCGGCAAAGGTCTTGGCGAAAGTATGCAAAAGCTTGGTTTTATACCAGAATCACATAACGATATGATATTTGCGGTTATATGTGAAGAACTTGGTTTGTTTGGAGCGGTTGCGGTTATTCTGCTCTTTGTACTTATTATTTGGAGACTTTTTGTTATAGCAGTTAACGCTCCTGACTTATTTGGCGGCCTTATCGCTACAGGCGTTCTGACACATATAGCAGCACAAGTACTTATTAATGTTGCAGTAGTAACAAATACAATTCCCTCAACAGGAATCCCACTACCCTTTATATCCTACGGAGGCAGCTCGCTGCTGGTATTGCTGGCGGAGATGGGGATTGTTCTAAGTGTTTCGAATCAGATAAAATATGAAAGATAGGTATTTTCTTCACCCTTAGCTGCAGCTTAACATTGACCAGCGGATTTATATTAAATCTGCCGGTTTTACGAATCTGATGTTTAAAAATTAATCTACAGGTTTATTTTAATCCAAATCTGTAAGGCACAATTTTTTTGAAAATAACATATAGTAATACTATATCAGGTTTGAGGTGCACCATGACATATATTGAGATTATGGGTGGTAAAAAGCTAAGCGGTGAGGTTAACATACAAGGTTCTAAAAATACGGTTTTACCTATTTTAGCAGCGACATTATTAATTAATGGAGTCACGAAGTTAAAACATTGTCCGAAGATACTGGATGTAGAGCACATGATCAAGATACTGATAGAAATCGGCTGTACTGTTACCTGGGAAGGTACCTCTGTTATAGTGGATACCAGAGGGTTAAACACGGAAGTCGTGCCTACAGATTTGGTAAAGAAAATGCGTTCTTCCATCATATTATTGGGAGCACTTCTTGGCAGAAGCCACCGGGCAGTAGTATCGTATCCGGGAGGTTGTACCATAGGAGCCAGACCAATTAATTTTCATCTTGATGCATTTCAGCAAATGAATGTTAGTCTGGAAGAAGAGGACGGGCTGATTACCTGTGTAACTAACGGTATTAAGGGAGCAGACATCTATTTGCCCTCTCCCAGTGTTGGTGCTACGGAAAATGTAATTCTGGCTGGTGTTTTAGGCCATGGAAAGACTAGAATCTTTCAGGCAGCCAGAGAACCGGAAATATTGGAACTATGCAAGTTTTTAAATTCTGCAGGAGCTAAAATCTATGGAGCCGGCACAAGCAGAATCGAAATTGTAGGAGTATCCTCCCTGCATCAGACGGAATATACGGCACCTTCAGATCGCATCGTAGCAGGTACTTATCTGGCAGCCGCCGCCGGTACCGGCGGAGATATTACATTAAAAGGAATAGGCTGCGGAAGTCTCTATGCAGTCATTCAAACATTACGAGAAATTGGATGTCATATACGGTGTCAGCAAGATTCCATTACTCTCCATTCAGATGGCGTTATCAAGGCTGTTCCGGAAATTAAAACGGCTCCATATCCGGGATTTCCAACAGATATGCAGTCGCAGATTATGTCAGTGCTTTTAAAAGCTTCTGGCAGCAGTAAGATTATTGAAGAAATATTTGAAGGCAGATATCAGAATGTACCGGAACAGGCCAGATTCGGTGCGCAGATATGTTTACAAGACAGAGTAGCTTTTATTACTGGTGTTCCTGTTCTAAAAGCATCTGAGGTATCTGCAGGTGAATTAAGGGGGGGAGCAGCACTGGTGATAGCGGGTCTTATGGCAGAGGGAAAAACCATTGTCAAAAATCCTTATCATATACAGAGGGGTTATGAGGATATATGCAGAGATTTAAGAGCTTTGGGAGCGCAGATTGAATATAAAGAAGATTAGAACTTCATAATGAAAGGATAGGAACTCTTGAAAACACGACCGGATAAAAAAAGAAAGATAGTAATACTGTTTGTTCTTTTTATTCTGCTTGGAGGATTCCTGCTTTATTCAACCTGTAGTCTGAAGACGGTAAATATAACCGGCAGTACTCATTACAGTGAGAAAGAGTTAAAGCAGGAATTACTTACAAGTAGGACAGATGGAAATTCCATTTTATTCTATCTGAGGATGAAGTATGGCAGTAAGCAAATAATTCCCTTTGTTGAGGATGTTACTGTTAAGCTCATTAATAGCCATACGGTAAATATTCGTGTATATGAAAAACCGGTTATTGGTTGTATTCAATATATGGGGAGTTATATGTATTTTGACAAAGATGGTATCATGGTAGAAAGCTCAGAAAAGAAACTTAAGGGTGTACCTTTTGTTACAGGTCTTCATTTTAATAGCTTTGTACTCCATGACAAGATTGACACCAGTAAAAAAGAATTATTTCCAGTAATCCTTGAACTTACCAGATTGATTCAGAAATTCAGTCTGAAGGTTGACACAATACAGTTTAATGAGGAGTCAGAAGTATTGATAAAAAGCGGGAAAAATGAAATTCTTTTAGGTAACAGAGATACTTATGATGAGCAAATGGCGCAGCTGGAAACTATACTGCCGAAAGCAGATGGAAAAAGGCTACTTATTGATATGAAGAATTTTGTGGTAGGGCAGGAAAAAATTGTTGCCAAGCCTATCGAATAAAAAGCAAAAAAGGGTTGATTATTTGAGTAATAAAAGATATGATATTTATTAGAATATCTAGCCTTATATTACTAGAACAGTAATATTGTATATGTGAGAGAAATCGTTTATAATTAATATAATTTAGGTGTATAGTGAAGGAGGAAGTACCTTGCTTGAAATAAGAACGAGTGAAGCAGAATCTACTGCAAAAATACTAGTTATCGGAGTAGGAGGTGCAGGAAATAATGCTGTAAATAGAATGATTGAACAAAACATAATAGGCGTGGAATTTATCTGCGTGAACACGGACAAGCAGCACTTAAAAAACTGTAAGGCTCCTCAATGCGTTCAGATTGGAGAAAAGCTTACCAAAGGTCTTGGTGCAGGAGCACAACCGGAAATCGGAGCTCAAGCTGCTGAAGAGAGCAAGGAAGAACTGATAGAAATTATTAAAGGTGCTGATATGGTATTTGTAACCTGTGGTATGGGCGGCGGAACTGGAACCGGTGCAGCGCCTGTAGTAGCTCAGATTGCAAAGGACATGGGTATCCTTACTGTAGGAATTGTAACAAAACCGTTTAAGTTCGAAGCTAAGGCCAGAATGAACAATGCACTTAGTGGTATTGAACGTTTAAAAGAACATGTAGATACATTGATTGTTATACCGAATGATAAGTTGTTAGAAATTGTGGACAGGCGTACTACAATGCCGGATGCTTTAAAGAAAGCAGATGAGGTATTACAACAGGGTGTTCAGGGTATTACAGATTTGATTAATGTTCCAGGACTAATTAATCTGGACTTTGCAGATGTTCAGACAGTTATGAAAGACAAAGGTGTTGCCCATATTGGTATTGGTGTTGGTAAAGGTGATGATAAATGTATTAGTGCAGTGAATCAGGCTATTACCAGTCCCCTTCTTGAAACTACTATACAAGGGGCTTCTCATGTTATCATTAATATCTCCGGAGATATCAGTTTGATTGAAGCAAATGAAGCTGCAACAATGGTTCAGGAGTTAGCAGGTGAAACAGCCAATATTATCTTTGGTGCGATGTATGATGAAACTGCTCCGGATTATGTTACTATAACAGTTATTGCTACCGGTCTTGAAGGAGCGGCAGGTAATGTCAGAGCAGAATCCAAAGGCCCCAGCTTTTTAAAACAGCCGATGGGAAGACCGGAGTATAAATTTGGAAGCCAAAATTCAGTATCTCCCTTTGAAAAAGCTCAGTCTCAGGTTGCTGCTGCAAGCACAACTCCTGTATCACCTTACGGAAGCAATCTTTCCCATCATTCCACAAGAGAGAACAACGATGCGGGAAGTATTAAGATACCTGAATTTCTTCAGAAGAATCGGAATCATAAGTAATATTAAAAGGATGAATACTATAAATCAATAAAAATAACCTGTATTGGGTCTTAAAACCTGGTACAGGTTATTTTTTTGTATATCAATACCCAATAATTTACATATTTGAAGATTTTCTAACAGGAAAACAAATTATATCGTTGAATAGGAGGGGATATTGTAGGTGTAGGTAAATGAAAACTTAAGTATAAATACCAGTTTATGACAAATTTAACGGCATAATAAAGCTATAATAGGATTTATTATAAAGGAAATGAGGGGGTGGAATTGCAGGTAGAAGTCTATGTGGATGTGATTTTTTTAATAAATTTCATCCTGGATTTCGTTCTATTAGTAACAGTAAAAAAAGTATTGAGGTATGTTTGCCCTCTCTTAAGGGTTATGCTGGGAGCGGCTGTTGGAGCCGCTGGTGCCTGCCTGTTTGCAGTGATTCCTGAAATAAATCATATTCTCAGATTTCTTTTAGCCTATCTGCTGCTAAGCTACTTCATGATTTTAACTACCTTTGGAAGAAAAAAACTGAAGGAACAGTTAAGAGCAGTGGTGTTATTATACATATCAACTTATTTTTTAGGAGGACTGCTTAACAGTCTATATTATTATACTGATTTTGGCATATATCTTATGCATAGCACAAACTCAATCTGGTTTTTTATAGCATTTCTAACAGGAATAGCTGGAATGTATGTGTTTATCAGATTCTTAAAAAGACTAAGAGTAAAAGTGTCAGAGCTTTATCAAACAGACCTTATGCTAAACGGTAAGACAGTAAAGGCAGTCGGCTTCCTGGATACGGGTAATTGCTTAAGGGACCCATATTTTGGTAAGCCTGTGATTATAACGGATTATACGGTGATTGAACCCTTATTGACGACTTCACAGAATACTATGTTGCAAAAATTATTGGATGGCTCAAAAGATAGCACAGCTATTAATAATAACACGAGTTCATCTATGGACATTGGCACACTATTCGATATGCAGAGAAAGGAAGATTATCTTCCTATAAGGTTAATTCCTTTTCACTCGGTTGGAAAGGATGGAATGCTGCCTGCCTTCGAGCTGGATAAGATTATTCTGAAGGAAGAAAAGGAAGAAACCGTTCGGGAAAAAGTTCTGATTGCGGTCAGCAAACAGAAGTTATCCGTCTGTAAGGATTATCAAATCATTTTACATAAGGAGATTATGTGAAAACTTAGAACAATTTTTACTTTTATCGCAGGTATTGCATTAATCTTTTGCAGTACATAGTGGTATTAGGTAAAAGTTAAAGCAATTTTCACTTCTTATACGGGCCATATCGCAGACGGGCGGTATGCAAGGGGTATTATGTGATTGAAAGGGAGGAAAGAGATTCATGCTTTTAAAAATAACAATTCCGAATAAGTTTACTTTTCGGTTGATTCCTGACTTTAGGAGTATTTTATTTAATGGGCGCGGTGAGATTCATTATATCGGCGGAGCGGAAGTTCTTCCTGCACCTCTTGATTCCGTTAGGGAGGCCCAGGAAATAGCACGGCTTGGAACAGATGATGATACCGAGGCAAAATCAATATTAGTGGAACATAATCTCAGATTAGTAGTTTACATAGCAAAAAAATTTGACAATACCGGTGTCGGTGTGGAGGATTTAATATCGATAGGAACGATCGGATTAATTAAGGCCATAAACACATATAATCCGGACAAAAACATAAAACTTGCAACTTACGCCTCTAGGTGTATTGAAAATGAAATATTAATGTATCTGAGGAGGAACAATAAAACCAAGCTGGAGGTATCTATTGATGAACCTCTTAATGTGGATTGGGATGGGAATGAGCTTCTCTTGTCCGATATACTTGGGACAGAAGAGGATGTTATCTACCGGAACATTGAAGAGGAAGTTGACAGAAAACTCTTAGGAAAAGCACTTTCAAAATTAAGTGAGCGGGAGAGGATAATTGTCCAGCTAAGGTTTGGAATTAACACAGAGGACGGCAATGAAAGAACACAAAAAGAGGTAGCGGACCTGCTTGGAATTTCTCAATCTTACATATCACGTTTGGAAAAGAAAATTATTAAGCGATTGAAAAAAGAAATGCTCCGGCTAGAATAAGGGAAAGAGGCAGGTTTCGAAAAAAAGGAAATTATTACATCTAAATATATCGTATAAAGATGACCAGAATAGTAAATCATTTACTTATGCAATGAGTGGAAGAAATGTTTACAGCCACTTCGATACATGACGAAAAAATGATTTGGAGGTTTTCATATGGCTCTTTATAAGGTAGAAATATGTGGTGTAAATACATCGAAATTGCCATTACTGAACAATAGTGAAAAGGAAGAATTATTTAAACGCATTTTAGAAGGAGATAAAGAGGCAAGGGAATTGTATATAAAGGGTAATCTGCGTCTTGTACTTAGTATAATTCAAAGATTTTCAGGCAGCAATGAAAATGTTGATGATTTATTTCAAATAGGTTGTATCGGCCTTATGAAAGCAATAGATAACTTCGATATCACCCAGAATGTGAAATTCTCCACCTATGCAGTCCCAATGATTATCGGGGAGATCAGAAGGTATCTAAGGGATAATAATAGCATAAGAGTAAGCCGTTCTTTAAGAGATACAGCCTATAAAGCTATCTACACGAAAGAAGCCCTGCTGAAGAAAAATGACAAAGAGCCAACGGTTGTAGAAATAGCAGCTGAAATCGGAATTTCAAAAGAAGATGTAGTGTATGCATTAGATGCCATTCAGAGCCCGGTATCATTATATGAACCTGTATATTCAGAAGGCGGTGATACTCTCTATATAATGGACCAAGTCAGTGACAAAAAGAATAAAGAAGAGAACTGGGTGGAAGAAATCGCATTAAAAGAAGCTCTTTCTAAGTTGTCCGAGCGGGAAAGAGGGATTATTGAGCTGCGCTTTTATGAGGGTAAGACCCAAATGGAAGTCGCAAAAGAAATCTGTATTTCACAGGCACAGGTATCAAGACTTGAGAAATCTGCTCTTAAGAATATGAAGAATTATTTGAATCAATAACTATGATAATAAGAAGAGGGTGTTTCAGAAGACTATCAGATTATAAGTCTTTTGAATCATCCTCTTGTTGTTATTATACAGGGCAGTTACAACCATAGTTGTAGTATTGCATTTTGGATTGATTTTTAGTAAGCTATAGAGGCACATGTTGGGGAAGAAATTAAAGTAATAATTTTTATAATTTACATAGGAAGAAAAGAGATTCTAATGAAAAATAAAACGAATAATACTAAAAATAGGTATCTTAAATATCTTTTCGTTACGCTGCTTTTTTTATCCGCCTTAAGCGGTTGCTCTTCAAGTATAGGGAATAATACTGCAAAAGACAGTAACTTAAAGGTTATGTATCTGGACGTGGGACAGGGGGACTCTATTTTAATTGAAAGTGGTGAAGATGCTATGCTTATCGATGCCGGGGAAGTTGAAGAAGGGGATAAGGTCGTAAGCATATTAGAGAAAGAACATATAAATGAGCTTAAATACATAATTGGAACGCATCCTCATAGCGACCACATCGGAGGCTTAGAAAAAGTAATTAAAAGCTGCGATACAGATGAGATATTTCTAAGCAATGTTGCATACAGTTCAAAAACATATGATAATTTGTGTAAACTAATAAAAAAGAAAGATATAAAAAAAACTCTGCCCGCTGCCGGTAATACTTATACGCTGGGAGATGCTTCCTTTACTTTTGTCACCCCTCTTGATAAAGATTATGGAGATAATATTAATAACTACTCTTTGGGAATACGACTTATCAATGGTAAGAATTCTTTTCTGTTTACCGGCGACTTGGAAGAAGATGCAGAAAAGGATTTAGTAGCTAGCAAAAGAGAGATTGAAGCGGATGTATTAAAAGTAAATCATCATGGTTCTTCCACCAGCAGCTGTTTGGAATTTCTTAGAGCGGTAGACCCTGTCTATGCAATAATTTCTGTAGGCAAAGGAAATACCTATGGACATCCGGCAGCAGCCACTCTTGCAAACCTTGAAGAGGAGGATATTCAAACCTATCGTACGGATGTGGCAGGAACCATTATAATTACCAGTGACGGTAAAAACTTATCATTTAAAACGGAAGGTAAACAAGAATCAGAGGCAGCAGATAAAAACAATCAAGTAGTGTATATCACAGAGAAAGGTACAAAATACCACAGAGCAGGATGCCAATATTTGAAGGGAAACTACAGGTCTTTATCGCTAAAAAAGGCAAAAGAGGAAGGATATGAGCCTTGTAGTATCTGTAAACCTGACCCTAATATCAAATAAATTATACATATGCAGATTTAATAAGAACTTTTTCCGCATCAATATCAACAAGAATTACATCCGTTCCAATTTGTTTTATACAGTTATAATTAATAACATACTCTGTGTCCCTTCCGATAATACCCCAGATTTTACAGGGGCCGGGGACAATTATATGAGTAATTATACCTGTATTAACATCGAAATCCAAGTCACAGACATAGCCAAGCCGCTCTCCGTCTCTGCAGTTAATAACTTCCTTTTGCCTTAATTCACACAGTCTCATAAGGTAGCCTCCCATGTCTTGATATGCCATTATTAATAAATATATGTAATGGATAAGAATAAAATATCTTGACCGCAGGAATATCTTTCAATATAATCAACTTAAATAGCTAAATAACAAGTAGCGGTTTGAGGGAAAGATAAAGTAATTAGTAGGAAATACATAGTGCATTTTCCTACACAAATTTATGCCGGCGCCTAATATGGCAGTGTTGGCAGTAGGAGGTTAAATATGAGGTGCCCCTTTTGTGGTGACGAAAATACAAGAGTAATTGATTCCAGACCGGCGGAGGACGGAAGTTCCATTCGAAGAAGACGGCAGTGCGATGAATGCTCCAAACGGTTTACTACCTATGAAAAAGTGGAAGCTATTCCTTTGGTAGTAATAAAAAAAGATAACAACAGAGAACCATATGACAGATCTAAAATTGAAGCAGGTGTATTCAGATCCTGTCATAAACGTCCCATATCCGTTGATCAGATGAAATCCTTGGTAGATGAAGTAGAAAATACCATATTTAATAAGGAAGAAAAAGAAATCAAAAGCTCAGCCATTGGTGAAATTTTGATGGATAAACTAAAGGATCTGGATGCGGTGGCTTATGTAAGATTTGCTTCTGTGTACAGGGAATTCAAAGATGTAAATACCTTTATGGATGAACTGAAAAAAATATTGGATTCAAAGCAATAGAGGAAGAAAAATATTGGATTCTAAATAATACAGGATGAGAATTAGGTTGTGGAAGCGGACGAAGAATTAGACTTACTGTTCATGTGTTTTGTTTTCAAGGTTCCTTATTCCACTAGAAACGCCGACAGCTATGACTGGCAGGCAAAACAACTCCAAACTCGCTGGTACTTCTGAGAGAGACGATTATGTATTGTGCTCAGACAGTGGAGTTGTTTTGTCTAGTTATAGTTGCCGGCGTTTAAGTGTCATTAAGAAACCTCTCAAGACAATACACATGAACAGTAAGCCCAATTCTTCTGCGCATTCCAAACATATTTTTATAATTAAACAAATAGTTATAGGATGTAAAAGGATGTTCAAATGATAAGGATGCAAGCAGGTTAACTGTTTTTAACAGATGATATACCTGAGGCAATTGCATATCAATCAGACTTGATAATCTGTCTGAGGGGCAGGTCTTTTTGCCTGCACTGCCAAAGGTAAAGCAGTGAAAACGAAGTTGAGATATGGGATTCTAATAAATATGTTGATCTTGGTCTACTACAATAACCAGATAATTAGGGCTGTGTTCTTTGGGGTTCTATTGAAGGACTCCTAATGATACTTAAAAGGCAGAAATTATGACTAGAGAAAATGATACCATTGTTCGAAGCTCTCATCGCTCCACTATAAAAACAGTCTCAGCGAGTTTGGTATCATTTTCTCTTCCAGGAATAGTTTCTGGCTTTTTAGTGGAATTTGGAGCCCTGAACGAGAAAACCCAAAGAACACAGCCCTAATTATCGTCCATTCCCACAAACTGTCCTTATATCATAATTATATTACAACAATAAGTTTATACTTGTAACCAATCCCAGATTTTGCTATACTACTTATGGATGATGTTCCTTCACATGGAGAGATGTGAAAGGAGCTTAATGTTTAGTAAAGTCTTTAGCGGAGCTGTTCATGGAATTGAGAGCAGGATTGTCACGGTGGAAGCAGATATCAGTGACGGGCTGCCTGTTTTTGATCTGGTAGGGTACCTTGGCTCAGAGGTACGGGAAGCCAGAGAGCGGGTTCGTATTTCTCTGAAGAATTCTGGTTATCGTTTACCGGCCAAACGAATAACCATCAATCTTTCGCCGGCAGATATGCGTAAGGAAGGCACGGCTTTTGACCTGCCCATAGCAGTATCTGTTCTTGTTTCTCTTGGATTTTTAACGGAAGAAAGTCTTGAAAGCACCCTTTTTATCGGAGAACTAAGTTTAAATGGTGAGATAAAGAAAGTTAACGGTGTCCTGCCTATCGTGTATATGGCCTATGAACAGGGCTTTAAAAGGTGTGTCGTTCCGGCTTGCAATGTCAGAGAGGGTGCCGTGGTTCAGGGCATAGAAGTATATGGAGCAGACAGTTTGACGCAACTGGCAGGGTATCTAAACGGAACTCTTCCTATGGAGCCATGTATACTGCGGCAGGAAGAACTTGCACCTGAAAAAGAACCATATGAAGTTGATTTTTCTGATATTTCCGGTCAGAAATTGGCAAAGCGTGCAATTGAAATAGCAGCTTGCGGAATGCATAATATACTTTTAATCGGTCCCCCGGGGTCCGGGAAAACTATGCTTGCAAGAAGGATTCCCACTATTTTACCGGAACTCTCTTTTGAAGAAAGTCTGGAAATATCTAAAATATACAGTGTTTCAGGTCTTCTGAATAATAATCAGTCTTTGATTCGTAACAGACCATTTCGGTCACCACATCACACAATAACCACAACTGCTCTAACGGGCGGCGGTAGATTTCCAATGCCTGGGGAAATTAGTCTTTCTCACCTGGGTGTTTTATTTTTGGATGAGTTTCCGGAATTTAACCGCGGAACGATTGAAATATTAAGGCAGCCTTTGGAAGAGAATGAGATAACCATTACCAGGCTAAACGGAACTTATCGGTATCCGGCTAATCTGATGTTATGTGCCGCCATGAATCCATGTAATTGCGGGTATTACCCTGACAGAAATAAGTGTACTTGTTCTCTGTCACAGGTAAAACATTACTTGGGTAAAATCAGCCGCCCTCTCTTGGACCGGATTGATATCAGTATTGAGGTGCCGCAAACTGATTTTAAAGAACTTAACAAAAGTGCAGGAAGCGTCAATACAGTAGATAAAATATCTGCAGATGAAACTTCAGCAGATGAAACATCTGCTGAGATAAGGGAACGCATCAAAAAGGGAAGACAGATGCAAAAATCGAGATATCAAAAGGAGAATATCCAATTTAATTCTCAGATTACTCCTAAGATGCTCTCTGTCTACTGCAGACTTGGTAAAGAGGAAGAAAGAATAATGGAAGAAGCTTATAAAAGGCTGAATTTAAGTGCCAGGGCTTATCACAGGATATTAAAGGTAGCAAGAACCATAGCTGACCTGGAAGGGGCTGAGGTGGTAAATGTTAATCACTTAAGTGAAGCAATTTGTTACCGCAGCATGGATAAGAAATATTGGGAGTAAAGGAGCAGAATATGACTGAGAAAGAGTATTGGTTTTGGCTGTGTGCTATGACTGAATTGGGACAAAAGAAAAAAGAAGCAATTCTTTCGTTTTTTGTGTCTCCGGAAGCAGCTTTTTGTGAGAAAATGGAAAGTTATTCTAGGATCGAATGTTTAAATGAAAAGGATTTACAAAGGATAGATACAAGCCGAAATAAGAGTAAGATTTCTGAAAGCTATGCTAAACTGGCTGAGAAAAGCATATATTTTGTAACAATAGAGGACGAGGAGTATCCCAGGAAGTTAAAGAATATATATGAACCACCATTGGGTTTATTTTATAAAGGGAGGCTTCCCGCACAAGACCGTATCAATATTGCCGTAGTTGGAGCAAGAAATTGTTCGGATTACGGATTTGATACTGCGAGATTTTTTGCAAAAGAACTAACAATTGCAGGTGCAGGAGTTATAAGTGGCCTTGCGTCAGGCATTGACAGTGCGGCTCATACAGGTGCCATTATTGGAGAGGGAGAGACCTTTGCAGTACTTGGCTGCGGTGTTGATATTTGCTATCCGGTAGAAAATTTCAATCTTTACCTAAAAATTGAAACTAATGGAGGAATTATTTCTGAATACAGTCCCATGACCCAACCAAGGGCTTTTCATTTTCCTATGCGGAACAGAATTATCAGCGGCCTCTCAGATGGGATATTAGTAGTAGAAGCCAGAGAGAAAAGTGGTTCTCTCATTACTGTAGATTATGGGTTGGAGCAAGGAAAAAATATTTATGCTATTCCTGGAAGGCCGGGGGACAAACTTAGTGACGGCTGTAACAATATCCTGAAAATGGGAGCAAAAGTATGTACTAGCCCAGAGGATATCATGGAAGACTATAATAGTCTCTGTAAAAAAATTACTAAAGTCGTGAAAAAAAATGATAATTTACTTGATGCAAATGAAAAAATAGTGTATGCTTGTTTAAGTCGTATCCCAAAACATATAGACGACATAGCAAAGGAGGCTGGTTTTCCAATCGGAACATTGGCTTTCGTGTTATTTCTATTGGAAAGTAAGAATTATATTAAACAAACAAGAGCAAATTATTATGTGACTGATATATTATAGGAAAAGGAGAATGCAATCTCCTTTTATCAAAGCAGGAAATGAGAAATTCAGATAGGGGAGTGCGCATGAATCTAGTTATTGTAGAATCACCGGCAAAGGCGAAAACGATTAAAAAATTTTTAGGTGCAAATTATGAGGTTGTGGCTTCTAACGGGCATGTCAGAGACTTACCCAAAAGCCAGCTTGGCATAGATATAGAGAATGATTTTGAACCCAAGTATATCACTATCAGAGGAAAGGGCGATCTCTTGGCCAAGCTTCGAAAGGAAGTTAAAAAAGCTGATAAAATATATTTGGCAACTGACCCTGACCGTGAAGGAGAAGCCATATCCTGGCATCTTACAAAGACCCTGAAACTGGATGAAAAAGTCAGCAGCCGTATTACTTTTAATGAAATAACTAAGAATGCGGTAAAATCCTCCATTAAGCAGGCAAGAGAAATCGATATAAATTTAGTGGATTCACAGCAGACTCGAAGAATGCTTGACCGTATGGTAGGATACAGTATCAGTCCGCTGTTATGGGCTAAAGTTAAAAGAGGCTTAAGTGCCGGACGTGTTCAATCCGTTGCTCTGCGCATTATCTGTGACAGAGAAGATGAGATTAACGCATTTGTTCCAGAAGAATATTGGACCTTAGAAGGGAACTTTCAGGTAGAAGGTGAGAAAAAGCCGCTGGTAGCAAGGTTTATGCCATCTTCTACAGATAAGAAAAATATTTCTTCTGAAGAAGAAGTAAATAAAATTATGAATGAGCTAAAGAATGCGAAATTCAAAGTCTCTGAAATAAAAAGAGGAGAAAGACAGAAAAAGCCTCCTTTACCCTTTACAACAAGTACCCTACAGCAGGAAGCTGCCAAGACTCTGAATTTTTCTACCTCAAAGACAATGAGACTGGCACAGCAATTATATGAAGGTATAGATGTTAAGGGGCATGGGACTATCGGTCTTATTACCTATTTAAGGACGGATTCCATCCGAATCTCAGAAGAGGCCGATGCCTTTGCGAGAGAATTTATTGAAAAGAACTACGGGGTAAATTATAAGTCTGATACAGAAGAGAAGAAGTCTAACAGCAAGAAAATTCAGGATGCCCATGAAGCTATCCGTCCTACTTACACAGATCTTACACCTGTAATTGTAAAAGAGTCTCTTAGCCGTGATTTATTCCGCTTGTACCAGCTAATATGGAAGAGGTTTGTAGGAAGCAGAATGACACCTGCAAGATATGAGACTATAAATGTGAAGTTAGAAGGAGGAGGTTACAAATTCAGCACCTCCGCTTCAAAGATGGTCTTCGATGGTTATTTAAGTGTTTATTCCGAAGAAGAAGAAAGCGAAAGCAATGCTATGCTTAAGGATATTACCGAAGATTCCAGCGTTAAGCTACTGGACTTCAATCCGGCTCAGCACTTTACACAACCGCTGCCACATTATACGGAAGCTTCTCTTGTTAAGACTCTTGAAGAGCTTGGTATCGGAAGGCCAAGTACCTATTCACCTACCATATCAACCATCCTTGCAAGACGATATATTGTGAAAGAAAATAAGAATCTGTATGTTACGGAAATCGGAGAAGTAGTTAATAAAATAATGAAAGAAGCATTTCCAAGTATAGTAGATGTGAATTTTACAGCGAACTTAGAATCTCTGTTAGATAAAGTTGAGGATGGAAGTGTTACCTGGAAAACAGTAGTACGTAATTTTTACCCGGATCTTGAAGAAGCTGTTAACAATGCAAAAAACAGTCTGGAAGAAATTAAGATCGAGGATGAAAAAACCGATATCATATGCGAAGAATGTGGCAGAAATATGGTTATAAAATATGGACCCCACGGAAAATTTTTAGCCTGCCCTGGATTTCCGGAATGCCGCAATACAAAACCTTACCTTGAGAAAATTGGAGTTTCCTGCCCTTTATGCGGAAAAGAAGTCGTAATCCGAAAGACAAAAAAAGGCCGTAAATACTATGGCTGTGAGAATAATCCGGAATGCGAATTCATGTCATGGCAGAAACCTACAGATAAAAAATGTCCTAAATGCGGGAATGTCCTAATAGAAAAAGGCAATAGTCTGGTTTGTTCCGATGATAAATGTGGCTTTATTGTTGTTAATAAATGAGAAATATAAGAAAAACAGATAAATTTAATTAAAATGTGCGTCAAAAACGAGAAAAAGCTATTGTTTTTATGAAAAAGGTATGATAATATTTATCTATTATAAATGACCGGTATCACTTGTATACTTTTACTGGTTATTTTAAAATCAGGTCAACAAGCGGGGGGTACTGGGAGGTTATAGCATGAGTGTACAATTACTGGATAAGACGAGAAAGATTAATAAGTTGCTGCACAATAACAATTCTCATAAAGTTGTTTTTAACGACATCTGTGAGGTGTTAAGTGAGATTCTGGAGTCCAATATTCTGGTAATCAGCAAAAAAGGCAAAGTTTTGGGGATTAAAAACAGAGAAGATATTGTGGAAATCAAGGAATTAATTAAGGATGCAGTTGGCGGTTATATTGACCAGATGCTGAATGAAAGACTTCTGAATATTCTGTCCACGAAGGAAAATGTCAATTTGTTGACTCTTGGATTTGAATTAGATACAGATATCACCTACCAGGCAATAATTATTCCGATTGATATTGCCGGAGAACGTCTGGGAACATTGTTCCTGTATAAGAGCCAAAAGCCTTATGATTTGGATGATATCATTCTCAGTGAATATGGAACAACAGTAGTAGGTCTTGAAATGATGCGTTCCGTAAATGAAGAAAGTGCAGAGGAAAATCGTAAAGTGCAGATTGTCAAGTCTGCAATTAGTACATTATCTTTTTCAGAACTGGAAGCTATCATTCATATTTTTGAAGAACTGGAAGGAAATGAGGGCATACTGGTTGCAAGTAAGATTGCTGACAGAGTCGGTATCACAAGATCCGTAATCGTAAATGCCTTAAGAAAATTCGAAAGTGCGGGAGTAATTGAATCACGTTCCTCCGGTATGAAAGGAACCTATATTAAGGTGCTGAATGATGTTGTTTTTGATGAATTAAGGAAATTAAATAAATAATTGGATAAAGGATAACTGGGAATGGCTGGTTTGTAAATATAAGATTAAACTTGCAAATTATTGTAATTTGCAAGTTTTTTTATTTGTCTATTTTAGTGTTGTGCAATGTGCTGTATGTCGAATTAAGTCAGGTCAAAAAACCCGTGATTTCTACAAATAAAAATGCAAAATTTGCTTTAAATAGTATATCTGAGCCTGTATTAGAAGAATTTACATTATATGATATAATAGTACTAATTTCAAAAAATTAACTTGTTTTTTTGTCGTAATATATTTATAATTGAATCTAGTTACGAAAGGAGTGTAAGTATGATAAATTCAGATGTATTCAACTATGTAAACATACTAAACAAAGCGGCCGATGCTACTTGGACAAGAGGCAAATTGTTGGTTAACAATCTCGCTAATGTCAGTACTCCGGGATTTAAAAGACAGGACATTGAATTTCAGTCATATTTGGCTAATGCACTACAGCAAGGGGCAGGCACTCTCGACAAAAAGGTAGCTAGCGTGAATTTAGAATCTATTCAGCCAACAATATATACAGATAATGCAAATCTAAGCTATAAACTTGACGGTAATAATGTTGATATAGATACAGAATCAGCAAATGTTGCAGAAAATCAGATTACAAATAGTGCTTTGCTGGAAGCAATGACGCAAGAGTTCAGTAGAATTAGAACAGCATTATCAAACGCCTAAAGTAAGTTATACACTGAAACCATGAGAGTGTTAACTTGGCGGCGTGAGATTGAATCTGGATATTTAATTATTGGTATTAAATAAATTAAAGTGTGTTGCAGAAAAGATTAAATTCTGTCGGAAGTAAATTATGGGGAATAAAATTTTCTGGCAGAACAAAAAGGTTAAGCCGAAAAAAGAAGTATTCTGTTAGAACTAAAACTTTCTGTTACACACCATATGATAGCTAGGAGGAAAACAGATGTCCGTTATTGACGCAATGAATATAAGTGCAAGCGGGATGACAGCGCAAAGGCTCCGCATGGATATTATATCTCAAAATATCGCCAACGTAAATACGACAAGAGATGAGAATGGAAACCCTTACAGGCGAAAAATTTTAGTATTTGAAGAAAGGCAGCAAACACCTTTTGCTCAGATTCTTGGGGGGAAGATTAGTCAGGCGGCAGGTTCGGGAGTAAAAGTAACAGAAATCAAAGAGGATACAAAGACGGCCATGAACAAGGTATATGATCCTTCTCATCCGGATGCTGATGAAAATGGTTATGTAACATATCCAAATGTAAACACCGTGACAGAGATGGCTAATATGATTGATGCATCTAGGGCTTATGAGGCGAATGTTACTGCTTTTAATTCAATAAAGAGTATGGCTTTAAAAGGTCTTGAAGTAGGAAAATAACGGGGGATTAACAAATGAATGTTACACTTCTGAATGGGATATCAAATCTCAATGCATTTAAAAATGAAAATATGGGAGTAGAAAAGACCACAAGAAATAATGCTTTTGAAAATGTGTTTCAATCTGCTCTTTCTATGTTAAATGAAACTAATGACTTGTCGAATGCTGCAAAAGAAGCAGAAGTATCCTATGCCTTAGGGTTGTCTGATAATACTTATGACCTTCAGGTTGCGCAGGAAAAAGCCAATCTATCATTGCAGTATACTGTTCAGGTGAGAAATAAAGTATTAGAAGCCTATAAAGAGATTATGAATCTCCAATTCTAACAATGAAACTTAAGGAGCAGTATAATGGTTGACAGACTAAAACAAATACCGGTGCAGTTACTTAACCAATGGAATAAGTATACCAGTAAACAAAAGACAATCATCATCTCAGTGGTTGCGGTAATATTTCTTGCACTGGTCATTCTGGTTACTGTGATGAACCGGACGGATTATAAGAAATTAATGACAGGGGAAACTACAAAAGATGTAAGTACTGTTGTAGGTCTGTTGAAAGATGAGGGAATCGGTTATAAATTAAGCAGTGACGGTATGACCATCAATGTTGATAAGAAAAAGTTTTCGGATGCGCTACTTGTGGTCTACGGCAGCGATATTCCTACAAGCGGACTTACTTTGGATCAATTGGTAAGCAATGATTTAAGTACAACAAACAGTGACAGAAATCTTAAGAATCACTTATATGTACAAACTGAAATCAGAAACTACCTTATTAAAATGAAGGGGATTAAGGATGCTCAGGTTACCTATGTACCGGAAGAGTCAACTTACAGTGTTCTTTCCGAGAAACAGGATTTGCCGGCAAGCGTAGCCCTTACTGTCACAGATGAATTTGATGCAGGAAATGCTTCTGCCATAGCAGAATATGTTGCAGCGGCTATTGGCAATGAAACAACTGATAAAATCAAGGTTATAGATCAGGATGGCAATCTTTTATTCGGTGGAAAGGATGACCTTTATACAGGAACTGCCAATTCTGTGCTGGAGTATAAGGAAAAACTTCAGAATACCTATAATAATAATATTTACATGCTCATGTTAAAGCTTGGCTATACCGATGTTCAACCGATGTTTAACTGGAAACTCAATATGGATAGAGTAAACCAGCAATATAAAGAAATGATTGCAGCGGAAGGACAGGATCAAGGTCTATACGGAAAATATTATACTTATGATACGAAGAATAGTAGTTCAACCAGCGGCGGTACGCCGGGAACAGATTCTAACGATGAAACATCTTATGATACCACTACAGGTACGGATAATGGTTCCTCTTCTTCTACAGTTCAAATCGAATATTTGCCCAATGAACGTGTTACCAATACGGAATATGAAGTAGGTGCAGTAGTGCCGGGAGAATCATCAGGCAGTATTGTTTGTACCAAAGTCGTTACTTATAAAGAAGAAGATTTAAAACTTCAGGGTTTATTGAAGGGTACAACCTTTGACAAATATGTTTTAGCAAATAAAAATCCCAAGAAAATTACTGTGGATAATGAAGTTTATAAAGCTGTTTCTCTTGCAACAGGAATACCGACCAATGCAATATCTATTATTGCTTATGAACAGCCGGTGTTTATTCCTGCTGAAAAAACTCCTTTGAATTGGTCCTTCTATTTACAGATTCTTTTAGCTGTTGCAATTGTTGGCCTTTTAGTCTTTGTAGTATTTAAAGGAACAGCACCTGCTGAAGTTACAGAACTTGAACCAGAATTATCTGTAGAACAGCTTCTTGCAACAACGAAGGAAAATCAGACCTTAGAAGATATTGAATTTAGTGATAAGTCGGAAGCAAAGAAGATGATAGAAAAGTTTGTGGACGAGAATCCGGATGCTGTTGCTCAGCTTTTAAGAAATTGGCTGAACGACGAATGGGGTTGATAAGGAGGAGAAGATGGCAAAAAATACAGAAATATCGGGAGTACAAAAAGCCGCTGTTCTCTTAATATCCTTAGGGCCTGAGAAATCAGCGAGTATATTTAAACATTTAAAAGAAGATGAAATAGAACAACTAACCCTTGAAATCGCTAATACCAGAAGCATATCACCTGCTACTAAGGATCAGGTATTGGATGAATTCTATGAGATTTGTCTTGCACAGCAGTATATCGCAGAAGGCGGTATTGCCTATGCAAAAGAGCTTTTAGAGAAAGCTCTGGGTGAGGACAAAGCTAAGGATGTTATTGGTAAACTGACAGCTTCTCTGCAGGTACGTCCTTTTGAATTTGTCAGAAAAGCAGACGCCAGTCAGATGCTGAACTTTATTCAGGATGAACATCCTCAAACAATAGCCCTTATCCTTTCCTATCTTTCCTCAGGTCAGGCTTCGGCAATTATATCAGCTCTTGCTCCGGATAAGCAAGCAGACGTAGCGAAGCGTATTGCTCAAATGGACCGTACATCTCCGGATGTAATTAAAGAAGTGGAAAGGGTACTGGAACGTAAATTATCCTCCCTTGTTAATCAGGATTATACCATCGTGGGTGGTGTGGATTCCATTGTTTCCATCTTGAATACTGTTGATAGAGGTACAGAAAAGCATATTATGGAAACTCTTGAAATTGAAGAGCCAGAGCTTGCAGATGAAATCAGAAGAAAGATGTTCGTATTTGAAGATATCCTTACACTGGATGACCGCTCAATTCAGAGAGTACTTCGTGAAGTTGACAACAATGAGTTGGCAGTTGCATTAAAATCATCTGGTGAAGAAGTACAGAATGTTATCTTTAATAACCTGTCAAAACGTCTTGCTGCTATGATTAAGGAAGATATGGAATTTATGGGCCCTGTCCGCTTAAAGGATGTTGAAGAAGCACAGCAGAAGATTGTTAATATAATTAGAAAATTAGAGGACTCCGCTGAGATTATTATTTCCAGAGGTGGAGGTGATGAGATTATTGTCTAATCTTATTAAATCCCGTTATGTAACACTAGGCAAAGAAGATAAGTTTGTAATTGATTCAAATGAAAAAAGTGAAGAGTTCAGACTAATTAATTTTGCTAATAATGCTCAGATTCATGTTGTTAAAACAGAAGAAATTGAACCGGCAGAAGGCTTTATTCCTGGTATCGAAGCAACTGTAATAGGAACCGAAGAGGAAAAGATAAGTGAAGAGGAATTAAAAAACCGCCTGGAAGATATGATTGCAAAGGCGGAAGAAGAAGCAGCACTTATCAGAAAGATAGCAGAAGAAGAAAGTAAATCCCATAGCAGAAAACTTTACGAAGATTCTACCAGAAGGGGTTTTGAAGACGGCTATCAAAAAGGACTGGAAGAAGCTCTTAAAAAACAAAAAGAATATGAACAGCAAAAAGCAGAGCTTTTAAAAGAATATGAAGAGAAAGTCAGAGCCCTGGAGCCTGAATTTGGAAGTATAATGGCGGCTGTGATTGAAAAGGTTACAGGGGTTATCGTTGAGGGAGAAAAGAATGTAATAACACACCTCCTTCATAAAGCTATTCTCCACAGTGATAACAGCAAATTCTACCATATTAGAGTATCGAAGGAAGATTATGAAGAAGTTGCGGCATATAAGCCAAAGCTTATTGAAATTCTTGGAACAACAGTAGAGCTGGACATTGCTTTGGATAAGAATCTCCTTAAGAACCAATGCATCATAGATATGGAAACAGGAATTATTGATTGCAGCCTTGATACACAGCTGGAGAACCTGAAGAAGGATATTATGCTTCTTTCCATGGACTTATTGTAGATTATTGCCGAGATAGGGAGAAAGATTTAATAGAAATTCCCTCATGATATTATAGAGCTGTGTTGGCAGAATGGAGGTTTGGGTGTTTAATCTTGAAAAATACGATATTCTGCTTGATCGAACTTATGAAAGAAATTTAGGTAAAGTGGTTAAAGTTGTTGGATTAACCATTGAATCCATAGGACCGAAAGCTAATTTGAATGATTTATGCACCATAACCTCATCTGATAAGTCTCAGATAATTATGGCTGAAGTAGTTGGTTTTCGCGAAAACAGGATACTCTTAATGCCATATGACAGCATAGAAGGTGTTGGTGTCGGGAGTACTGTTGAATCTACCGGCAAACCTTTAAGTGTTTCGGTAGGCGATAATCTCTTAGGGAAAACTTTGGATGGACTTGGGAGACCTATTGACAACTCAGAATTAATGATAGAGGCCGAGTATTCGGTTGAAGCGCAGCCGCCTGACCCATTAAAAAGAAAGATTATTGATGAAGCTCTTCCTCTGGGTGTAAAAGCTGTAGATGGGATGATAACAGTAGGCAAGGGTCAGAGAATTGGGATTTTTGCAGGCAGCGGTGTTGGTAAAAGTACTTTGCTTGGAATGTTTGCCAGAAATACAAAAGCAGATATCAATGTAATTGGCTTAATTGGCGAACGTGGCAGGGAAGTAAGAGAGTTTTTGGAAAGAGATCTTGGTGAGGAGGGTATGAAGCGCTCAGTAATTGTTGTTGCTACCTCTGACAAACCGGCTCTCATTCGTAAAAAAGCTGCTCAAACTGCTACAGCGATAGCAGAATATTTCAGAGATCAGGGAAAAGATGTACTGTTAATGATGGATTCCCTTACTCGTTTTTCAATGGCACAAAGAGAAATCGGATTGGCTTCCGGTGAACCGCCGGTTTCCAGAGGTTATCCGCCAAGTGTATATTCTGAAATGCCTAAATTGTTAGAAAGAGCAGGAAACTCAGATACAGGTTCTATCACCGGACTTTATACCGTACTGGTTGATGGTGATGATTTCAATGAGCCGATTACTGATACTGCCAGAGGTATATTGGACGGGCATATTATGCTGACGCGTAAGATGGCAAACAAGAATCATTACCCCGCAATAGATGTTTTACAAAGTATTTCCCGTGTTATGTCCTCTATAGTAGCCGCGGAGCACAAAGCTGCTGCCGGTAAATTAAAGAATGTTTTAGCTACTTACATGGAGGCAGAGGATTTGATAAACATTGGAGCTTATAAAAATGGTTCCAATAAAAATATAGATTATGCAATATCCAAGATAGAATCTGTTAACGCATTTTTACGTCAGAATGTAGATGAGAAAATTGATTTTGATTTGATTGTTGATAAATTAATTAATTTGTTTGAAGATTAAATTAAACTGACCTAAAGAGAAAAGCGAGGAAAAATGGGTTATGGCTAAATTTATTTATAAGATGGAAAATATCTTAGGAATAAAGTACAAAATGGAAGATCAAGCAAAAACTTCTTATGGAATAGCCCGCAGAAAGCTAATAAAGGAAGAAGAACTTCTCTATGAGCTAAAAGACAGGTTGGAAGGATATCAGATTAGAAGCAAAGAGCTAAGAATGCGAAAGCTGGATATTATGAAATTAAAAGAGTATACAGAAGCTTCTGAGATGATGAAAAAAGAAATCAAATTACAGGAATTGAATGTAAAAAAAGCTGAACAACAGGTTGAGCTTGCCAGAGTAAGACTTAACGCAGCAATATTAGAGCGAAAGACTCATGAAAAACTAAAAGACAATGCAAAAGAAATATTTTTCCTTGAAGTAGCTCAGACAGAAAGAAAAGAGATAGATGAATTGGTAAGTTTTCGATTCAATAATCCTACCAATTAGGAGGAAAGAAAATGGCTAAGAAAAACAAAGGGGCAGAAGGTACTGAGAATGAGAAGAACGTCGGCAGTAAGATTGTAATTGCAGTTATTGTACTGTTGGTAATTCTGATTTGGCTAGTAGTGTTCGCACTTTTAATTAAATTGGATGTTAACGGGCTTGGATCTACGGT
Organism: Anaerocolumna chitinilytica; assembly: GCF_014218355.1. Classification (NCBI taxonomy): domain Bacteria; kingdom Bacillati; phylum Bacillota; class Clostridia; order Lachnospirales; family Lachnospiraceae; genus Anaerocolumna; species Anaerocolumna chitinilytica. Next base: position 3,687,826 of record NZ_AP023368.1, on the reverse strand, counting down.
ACTAAGACCTTTGATAAAAGATATACCAGTTGTAAACAGGATTCTTCCGGATGTCTCTGAAGAACAGTTGGCATATGAAAATGATTATCCCTATAAAACACTGGAAGAAGCTATAGATAAAATTAAAGAGCTGGAAAAGGAAAATGCTGCCCTCAGTAAAGGTAAAACCAGTGCTGAAAAGACGGCAAAGGAGCAGGCTGCTGAAATTGATAAGTTAAAGGTCTATGAAGAAAATGAGAAAGCTTTTGAAGCAAGAGTCAAGGAATTTGATGAAAAGGTAGTATTTGCAGACCAAGCTCCGAATATTGAGGAATATAAGAAATATTATGAAAGTATTGAGCCTGCCAATGCAGAAGAAATATATAGACAAGTGGTTGAGCAGCTTCAATATTCTAATGCAATAAAGGAAAAGGCAGATATCTATAAAAAGATGAAGCCTGATGCAGCAGCAGCAATCTTAGAGACTATGACAGCGGATATTGATACTGTAGCCCAGATGCTACTTAGCATGAATGCGTCCCAGAGTTCTGCTATCTTAGCTGCAATGGACCCTACTGCGGCAGCTAAAATTACAAAGAAGATGATAGATATGGATGCAGAGTTGGCAAGTTCCAATAGCAAATAGGCTTTTAGTAGAAACAGCCTTGTATCGTTGCAACAAGGCTGCCTGCTTTAAGTATAAATATTATGAAAGAAAGGAGGAAAAGGTATGATGCAGAATGTTAAAGCTGGATTTATCGAACGGTATACCGCACGTACAAGTGGCGCACAATCAAAAACAACAGCAAGCAGCGGTAAAAAATCTTTCGAAGATATTATCTTCGGCAATCTGAATACAGGTAAAGCAGATGCAAGCAATAGTGCCAGCACTGTGAAAACTGCAGGGAGTAAAGATGCCAATGCCAGTAAGCAGGATGTAAAGGTGAGTGATGATGTTAATTCCGGTCAGGATAAAACTCCCATTAAACCTGATAAGCAGGACAATGTAATAGAAACGAAGACAGATAATGCCAAGCCGGCTGAGAATGTCGTTCAGTCAGGAAATACACCTGAAACAGTTTCAGATGACAAAAATCTCTCAATGAAATCTGAGGATACGAAGCTTATTGATATCAATAATATCAATATACAGGAACTTCTGAATGCGATTAAGAACGGAGTTGGACAAAAACTAGGGATTTCCGAAGAGGATCTTAATAAAGCATTAGAATCTCTTGGTTTTACCCCCCTTAGTCTGCTCGATGTTAATAATCTCAAGCAATTTCTTTTAAAGGTAAGTAACAATGAGGATATGTCAGCCTTTTTAACGCAAGATGGTTTAGGGAATTCACTGAAAGAGCTGATGAATGTATGTGATACCATCAAAAATCAATTCTCCATATCAAAAGAACAGCTTTCCGTATTAACCCAACCGGCTGCGGCGGAAAACAAGCTGATTCCTGATATTCAAACAGAATCAAATACGAATGTAAATGATATTGCAAAACCAGAAAAAGAAATTGATATCACGGTAGTTAAAACAGTACAGACAGAGAGTAAACGTTCCAATGAAGAGAACAAAACCGGCAGTCAAAAGGCAGAGCAAAACCTAAATGCTACCGAGCTTCTTATTCACAATCTGGCGGTAAATTCAGGTAGTGAAGAAGCACTATTTACAAATCAATTATCGAAAGCGCAGCAAATCAGAGAAATAACCAGCCAGATACTAGATGCTATCCGCATTAATATTAAGCCGGATCAAACCTCTATGGAGCTTCAATTAAACCCTGAGAATCTTGGGAAAATTAATCTTGTTGTTGTCTCAAAAGAAGGTGTTTTAACAGCCAAATTCGTAACCGGCTCTGAGACTACAAAAGAAGCAATTGAAAGTCAGCTCCAAACATTTAAGGAAAACCTGAATAATCAAGGTTTGAAGGTTGAAAATGTAGAAGTTACTGTTTCTTATTCAGCTTTTGACCAAAGGGAACAAGGATTTCAGAATAGTACAGGCGGTGAAAATCAGGAGAAGCCCAGAAATAGAGTATTTAAAGGATTAGATGAGCTTAACGACACAACTCTTGATTCCGCGAAAGAAGATTCCGTAAACCTTGTAGGATTGGAACAGAGCACCAGCAGTGTAAATTATACTGCATAAAGTAATTGTAACATAGCAAAGCAGGATTACTAATATGGGTAATGTGATAATTGAGACATGTTCTCACAGTACCAGAAAGGATATAATCAATCTATGAGTAGTGTTTTACCAGTTAAAGATGGTAAAGTTGTTGATAACACATCTTCAAAAACAACTACCACAAGCACTTCAGGTACATCCTCTCTTGATAAAAATGCATTTCTGCAGCTTTTAGTTGCTCAGATGAAATATCAGGATCCGTTAAATCCTAGTACGGATACGCAATTTGTTCAACAGTTAGCAACTTTTTCACAATTGGAACAGATGCAGAATCTGAACAGCACGACAGCCAATAATCAGGCCTTCGGACTTGTTGGTGCCCAAGTGGAGGTATCCGCTACCGATTCTGCCGGTAAAACCACAACGACCAACGGACGTGTAGATTATGTGGTTATAGCCAATGGATCTGCAAAGTTATCTGTAAATGGAAATCTTTATTCAATGGATCAGGTTTCAACAGTTCTCTCCGGTGAATTTGTATTGGAAAAGGGACTCCCTTATCTTACTAAGAAAGTGGATGAGACCTTTGATAAGGATAATCAGAAAGATATCAGTTTTACCGTTAATTTAGGTTCAGGTCAGACGGTCGCAACGGACGTAGCAGTTATTATTAATAACACTGTGATTGATACCAAATATGTTACTTTGGACGGAACGAAGGTTACTATCAGCAAAGAAGCTTTAGCAAAACTGGATAATGGTACATATAAACCAACTATCATGTTTAATGATGCGAACTATACAACCATATCAAACCAGGTTAGTATTACAGTAAAGGGAACAGGAACAACAACCCCTACCCCATAATCTGAAGTACGACAGATGGATCAGACAGGATTGAAGAACAGATACAAAAGATGTAACAGCAATGGAACGGAGGCCTTAGCTGTAAAGGTTATGATAAAGGACATTTAAACAATCTTCCATAATGTTCACATGGACGTGAGCATAGAAAGAGGTTAATATGAATCATATCTCTCAAACAAAATTTACTACCATCGAGCAGATGACAGGGCAGCTGTTACAAAAAAAACCACTGCCGGTAAAGCAGGTGGCACCGGAGAATTCCTTTAGTAAAATTCTTGAAAATCAATATACCAAGCAAAACACAGAGTTGAAATTCTCTAAGCATGCTAATGAGAGGCTGCAGAATCGGAATATTGAGTTGTCAGAGAAACAGTTAGAAAAACTGTCAGAAGGGACAAAAAAAGCGCAGGAAAAAGGAATTTCAGAGTCACTTGTAATGGTAGACAATATAGCTTTTATTGTGAATGTTAAGAACAGTACCGTTATAACAGCGCTTGATGAAGGGGAAGATAAGATTTTTACAAATATTGATGGTGCCGTAATTATGTAATATGCCGGACCTTAGGGAGGCATTTTAAGTCCTTGACTGACAGAGAGGACAAATCTAGGCACAATAATAAGGAGGTCATTTCATTATGATGAGATCATTGTACTCCGGTATTTCCGGATTGAGTGTTCACCAGACTAAAATGGATGTAATCGGTAATAATATTGCAAATGTAAACACAGTTGGTTATAAATCCAGCAGAGTAGCTTTCTCGGATATATTCTACCAAACAATACAGAGTGCTACCGGACCGAATGAAGCAACAGGAGCGGCTGGACAGAATGGTATGCAGATTGGTCTAGGAAGTACAGTATCATCCATTGTGTCATCCATTACAAAGAATGGTGGTGCTCAGAGAACAGATAATCCCTTTGATATTATGATTAACGGAGATTCATTCTTTGTAGTTAATCAGGGAGGAACTAATTATTTCACAAAAGCCGGAGATTTTAAGGTTGACGCCGACGGAACTCTTTGTACTTCAAGTGGTGCTACGGTTATGGGATGGCAGGTAGATCCTAAGGACCCTACAAGAACAGTTGCAGACATGGTGTCTCCTTTGAGGATTATGGCACCGGAGAATCAGTATTCTGCGCCGGTAGCTACAACGAATTCCTATATCTCAGGTAATATTGACAGCAAGGATACACAGATTGCCTATGGAGCTTCAGGAAAAACTGTTACTGTATCTTTTTATGATAATCTCGGTCAAAGTTATAATGCTACGCTGAAATTAAATCAGGTAAGTGCAACTGATACTCATGATTATACGGTTCAATTAGTAGATATTACAGATTCAAAAGGAAAATCTATTTTAGTAACAAAAGATGCTAGTGGTAATTATACTAAATCTGGAGCAGAGTTATCAACTTTTAAATTTGGAAACAGTTCTTATACAGTGGATTCAGCTACAGGAGCTGTTACATTGGATACTCCACCGGTTCTTTCATTTGATCCTACAACTGGTAAATTTCATGGGATTGGAGCTGATGCCTCAGCAACTGGTAAGTCTATCAAAATGATTTCGGGTATGTCAACAGCAACCAATCATTTCTCAGATATTAATATAGATTTCTCTACGATTACCATGTTTGCAGGCAGCGGTAATACAACCTTAAGCTCTACACCCGGTGATTTAGACGGGCTTGGTAAAGGCCGTAAAGCCGGACATATGACAGGCCTTAGTGTTGATACCTCCGGTAAAATTTATGGTAGTTATGATAATGGAGACAATAGACTTTTAGGACAGATAGCGGTAGCATCATTCTCAAATCCGGCTGGTCTTGAGGCTAAGGGTGGTAACATGTTTGCAGAGACACAAAACTCCGGTAAATTTGATGGTATCGGACATGATGTCAGCAGCGACGGCGGAAGCTTCACTACCGGTGTTTTAGAGATGTCCAATGTGGATCTTGCTTCTGAGTTTACCGAAATGATTACTACCCAGAGAGGATTCCAGGCGAACTCAAAAATTATTACAACTTCAGATACTTTATTAGAGGAACTTATCAACCTGAAAAGATAAATAAATTAATGGCGGCCTAACCCGCCGCCATCTTTTATTATTAAGAAGAGAGGGTTTGGGCTGAAAAAACCAAAAGCAGTTTTTTCAACTACGTATTCACAAAAGGAGTTAAAATGATTAATTTAACGAAAATGAGCGGAGTAGAAATTACGCTTAACTGTGATTTAATTGAATCAATAGAAGAAGTACCGGAAACGGTAATTACCCTCTCCAATGGGAAAAAAATACTGGTAAAAGAGAGTAGACAAGAGATTATAAATCTTGTAAAATGTTACAAAAAAGAACTTTATTCTGGTGGTATACCTAAATTATGACACTATAAACCTTAACCTTAGGGAGGGAAAAAGGTGTTAAGAATGAAAGTCATACAAATTAATTCAGAAGGGACATGCCTTTCATAGGCAGAGGGAAAGGGTATGAAAAAGAGTTTCTTAACGGTCATTATCCTGGCTTTAGGAATAGTTAATATGATTCTGACAGCGGTCATTGTATTTGCCGTTGTACCGACCACAATGAGAACAAATGAGTTGATATCTAAAGTAGCTTCCACTATTGATTTGGAGATTAACGGGACTCCGGACAATAAAGAAGTAAGCATTGAGGATATAGAAAATTATAATTTAAGCAAAGACCTCACTATTAATTTGAAGAAAGGCTCTGATAACGCAGCTCATTACGCACTTGTTACGGCATCCTTATCGCTTAATAAAAAGTCTGAGGATTATGCAAAGTTGCAGCCCCTGGTAGCAACCAATGAAACAAAGATTAATGAAATTATCCAGAATGAATTTGCAAAATATACCATGGATGAGCTTTATGATAAAAAAGAGCAAATTAAAAGTAATATCTTAGCAGCAATTCAAGAATATTTTGGTTCTGAATTTATAGTTGGTGTTACTTATGAATATACAGCACAATAAAGAATTTTGATGATTTCGATAGAACTTTATGATATTATGGTATTAAGTAATCACCCGGGAGGTAGTGGCAATGGGCGACGTCTTGTCTCAAAATGAGATTGACAATTTGCTTAAAGCGTTAAGCAGTGGGGAACTGGATGCAGAAGAGTTTAAAGGCAGTGGCGAAAAGCAAGTAAAGAACTACGATTTTGCAAGACCCTCCAAGTTTTCAAAAGAACATCTTAGGACATTAGAAATCATATTTGAACATTATGGGAGATTGCTTTCTACAAATTTACCGGCTTATTTTCGAAAAAATGTCCAAATAGAAGTGGTAAGTTCAGAAGCGGTTGCTTATTCCGAGTTTACCAACGCCCTCTCTAATCCCGTATTATTGGGAATTGTAGATTTTTCACCTTTAGAGGGCAATATTATTATAGAAATCGCGGACAATCTAGGTTATGCAATGGTGGACCGTATGCTTGGCGGAACTGGAATGCCGTTAGAAAAAGCAAGAGATTTTACAGAGATTGAGTTAATTATAATGGAACGTATATTTAATGTCTGTACAAATCTTCTGAGTGAACCATGGGAAACAGTAATTCATGTTGAACCAAGACTTACCAGAATTGAAACAAATTCACAGTTCGCACAAATTATTGCTCCCAGTGAAATGACTTCCATTATTACCATGAATATAAAAATCGGTAATGTGGAAGGTATGATGAATATATGTTTACCATATGCTTGCCTGGAGAGTGTTATAGATAAATTAAATACAAAGTATTGGTTTTCAACAATGCAGGTTAAAGATGATAAGTCATATCAGGAACTTATTGAGATGGCTATATCGAAAGCAAAGATACCAATCAAAGCAATATTGGGAAGAAGTTCTATCTCAGTTAATGACTTTTTAGGACTTCAAGCAGGGGACATCATCAAACTGAATACAAAGATTGATGATGAGCTAGATATTTATGTTGGTAATCTTGATAAGTTCAAAGCACTGCCAGGTGCATCTTCTGATGCATATGCAGTGAGAATTACATCAATAATCAGGGAGGAGTAATAATATGGATGGTATGTTATCTCAGGAGGAGATTAACGCACTTCTAAGTGGGATGAGTTCGGACATAGGCAGTGTGGAACCAGATAATAGTGATTCACTGTCAGATGCTGAAAAAGATGCAATTGGTGAAGTTTCAAATATCAGCATGGGTACAGCTGCTACAACCCTTTCATCGCTTGTTAATCAAAAAGTTGTCATAACCACGCCGGTAGTGTCATATGCGACATGGACTGATTTGACGGAATCATATGACAGACCATGTGTTTTTATACAGATATATTATAAGGATGGTTTAGATGGAAACAATATTTTAATATTGAAGGAGTCGGATGTTAAGATCATTACGGATTTGATGATGGGCGGTGACGGAACCAATGTAGCCGGAGAATTATCAGAACTCCATTTGAGTGCCATCAGTGAGGCTATGAATCAGATGATGGGTTCGGCATCTACTTCTATATCAGCAATGCTTGAGAAAAGGGTTGATATTTCTCCCCCTATTTCAACCTTGGTAGACATGAACGAATCGATTGACGGATCAGATATTGCACCATTCTTAAAAGGGCACTTTGTAAAGGTATCTTTTAAGATGGAGATTGGTACTCTGGTTGATAGTGAATTGATGCAGCTTTATCCTTTTGAACTGGCTAGGGAATTATATAGTAATTTTGTAAAGGAAGAGCCAAAGCCTGAACCTAAAGTTCAGCCAAAGCCGCAGGCTCAGCCAAAGGCAGCAGAAGCAGTGCCCCAGGCGGTACCGCAAATGCAGATGCCAAATAATCAAATGCAGTCACCTATGTACCAAATGCCTTATGTAGCTCCAGATATTAATGTTTCACCTGCACAGTTCCAGAACTTTACGGTATCGCAACAGTTAACACCACAGCCGGAGAACATTAACCTGATTATGGATGTTCCACTGGAAGTTACTGTAGAACTTGGCAGAACAAACAAATCAATTAAAGAGATATTAGATTTTACACCAGGCACAATTATCGAGCTGAATAAACTTGCAGGAGAGCCCATTGATGTTCTTGTAAATGGTAAGTTTGTTGCAAAAGGTGAGGTTGTTGTAATTGAAGAGTCCTTTGGTATCAGAGTGACTGAAATCATTAAATAACAGGTCTATGAGAAACCATGAATCATGTGATGTAAATCATCTATACATGAAATTAACATAATAATTGGTTCTAGAGGGTTTAATTAAAGGGTGAATGTGATCTAATTAATTATAAAATCCAACACATGATAGGAGAATAAAAATGGGTAAGAGTATTTTAATTTGTGATGATGCCGCTTTTATGAGAATGATGATTAAGGATATTTTAAGTAAAAATGGCTATACAATTGTAGGAGAAGCTGAGAATGGTGCGAAGGCTGTTGAAAAATATAATGAAACAAAGCCGGATTTAGTAATGATGGATATTACTATGCCTGAGATGGATGGTATACAGGCACTTAAGAAGATTAAATCAACAGATCCTTCCGCTAATATTATTATGTGTTCCGCCATGGGACAGCAGGCGATGGTTATCGAATCCATACAGTCAGGTGCAAAAGATTTCATAGTAAAGCCTTTTCAGGCTGATAGAGTCTTGGAAGCGGTTAAGAAGGCTGTGGGTTAATGGACATTTTGTTAACTAAGCTGTCGGGGGGCAATAATTTTCTGCAGCTTCTTGGTGTAATTGTTCTTTTTCTTATAGTGTTGGTTATTACCTACCTGACAACAAGATTTGTCGGTGGCGTCAAAATGGGAACCTTAAGGGATACTAATTTTAAGGTGATTGATACTTATAAACTTACGCAGAATAAATTTCTGCAGATTATTAAGATAGGTACCAGATATTTTGTAATTGCAGTAGGAAAAGATGAGATAAGGCTTCTTACAGAAATAGCTGAAGATGATATTTTTGTAGCAAGTAAGAACACCAGGCAAAATGTTACCTTTCAGGATATTTTGAAAGGTTTTAAGAAACAACTAGAGAAAGAAGATAATAGTGGTGATATTTCTGCGAATCTGCCGGAAAGTCCTGAAGATGCAGAGAAAAATGATTACCTCTAAGGTTGGTATGCATGGAGAAAAGGAATAAAAGGATATTAAAAAAGCTGGTATATGTATTCTTCATTTTATTCATTACTGGTATATTAACCAATAAAACAGATTATGTATATGCAACTCAGAACAATGGATCAGCAGTGACAGATACGAAGGATGCTAATCAGACGAAAAACGGCACCACCAGTAATCAAACTGATAAAAGTGGAACCTCAGGGACTGATGGAACAGCAGATAATAATTTAAGCGGCCAGATAGGGCCGTTTAAATTTAATTTGGATACAAATCCAAATGGAGGAGGAATAACCTCCACGTTACAGATAATGCTGGTAATCACTTTGATTTCCCTGGCTCCATCAATTTTAATTATGGTAACATCTTTTACCAGAATTATAATTGTACTGCATTTTGTCAGGTCAGCCTTAGGAACACAGACTACACCTCCTAATCAGGTACTCATAGGTATTGCCTTGTTTCTTACTTTTTTCATTATGTCACCGGTAATAACGCAGATTAATAATGATGCAGTAAAACCTCTTTCAAATGGAGAGATTACACAGCAAGAAGCTTTTACGGCAGGAATTAAACCTTTAAAACAATTCATGTTAAAAGAGGTAAAACCTCAGGATTTAAAACTGTTTATTGACATTTCTGAAGTAAATAAAGACAACAGCATTACTAACGTTGAGGATTTGCCTATTACTGTTATTATTCCTTCGTTTATTATTAGTGAGTTACGTACTGCTTTTATTATCGGATTTGTAATATATATACCATTTATTATTATTGATATGGTAGTAGCATCTACCTTGATGTCTATGGGTATGATGATGCTTCCTCCAACGACAATCTCCATGCCGTTTAAAATTCTTCTATTCATTTTAGCAGACGGTTGGAATCTTGTAATTGGAGAATTAGTTAAAACTTTTTATACGTAGAAGAACAAAGCGATTTTTATACCTACAAAAGATAAAGTCTGTTACGTTGGAATAAGATTCATCTGAAAAGAAAGCTTCTTATTTTTATTTAATAATAGCAAGCTTGCAGTATGCATAGGAGCTGGTGTGATAATAAAACAACAACTTTCACAAATATGTTTGTGCCTATGAAAACCTCGGCTTAAACATGAGATGTGTTGGAAAGGGAATGATTGTTAGTATGAATGAAAATGTAGTAATTGATATTATCAGAGAAGCACTATGGATCATTATAAAGGTTTCAGCACCTATGCTATTAGTGTCACTGGTTGTTGGGCTTATAATTAGCATTCTGCAGACCATAACTTCCATTCAAGAGCAAACTCTCACATTTGTTCCGAAGTTCATCGCAATCTTTTTGGTTATTATGTTGTTTGGTGGTTGGGTAATGTCTGAAACCAAAGATTTCTTTATTGAACTTATCAACAACCTCCCTTACTATATTAGAAGTACATGACTTTTACAGTTGAGGGATTCGATGTTCTTTTGTTGATTCTTGTGAGGGTATCAACATTTGTTTTTGTAGCTCCTTTCTTTAGTCTTCCCAATGTACCTTTTAGAGTAAAAGCAGGCTTTTCATTTATTTTTGCTCTTATTATTTTTCAGGTATCGGGAACTAATATTCAGTATAGTACAGTGATTGAATATGCTATTCTAATTATGAAAGAAGCATTAACAGGTCTTATTATCGGTTTTTTTACAAATGTCAGTTATTATATCCTGAATTTTGCAGGTCAATTAATGGATATGGAGATTGGCTTTTCTATGGCAAATGAGTTTGATCCGATAACTAGAATTGAAAGCACCATAACCAGTAATTTATACTCTTATTCTGTTATTTTAATGCTTTTAGTTACTGATATGCATCTTTATATTCTAAAGGCATTTGCCGATACTTTTCAGATAATACCTTTAGGGGAAGCTCACATTAAATCAAATATGTATCTGCTGATGGTAGATTTTATTAAGAATTATTTTATTATAGGTTTTCGAATCGTATTGCCAGTTTTTGCTGCAATGCTGATTGTTAATACCATACTGGCCATATTAGCAAAAATTGCCCCTCAGATGAACATGTTTGTCATTGGTTTTCAATTAAAGATATTTACTGGTTTGTTAATTTTATTCCTACTGGTTAAATTCTTACCTACTGTATCAGGATTTATTTTCAATCAAATGGCAGATATGATGAAAGCAGCCGTTCGAGTACTGGAATAGCTTTATGAGTGAAGGGAATAAAATGGAAAGATTATTAACTTACAATCTGCAGTTATTTGCAGAAGGCGGAGAGAAGACAGAAGAACCTACCGCTAAAAAGTTAACTGACGCGAGGGAAGAAGGTCAGGTTGCCAGAAGTACAGATTTAATTTCTTCTTCTGCTCTTATTGCCTTATTTGCTGGTTTGAAGCTTTTTGTTGGAAGGATTGGCAAGCAATTTATTGATTCTTTTAATAATTTTTACAATAATATTGTAAAAACAGCTGCAGATGATTTTAATATTGGTTCAGCATCTGCGCTTATGAAAGAATGTTTTTTAAGTATATTTCAAATAATAATACCTATATTTATAATTTCAGTTTTCGTCGCTATTGTAATTAATATTTTTCAGGTGAAATGGAAGATTACTACAAAACCTCTGAAACCTAAGTTCAATAAATTCAACCCGATTACCGGTTTTAAGAAAATATTTTCAAAAGACAAATTGGTGGACATGTTAAAAGAAGTCCTTAAAATTACAGCCATTATATATATTGCATATAATACTTTGACTAACTACAGTGAAAACCTTCAAAAGCTCTATGGTATGGAACTGATGCAAGCAATACAGTTTATAGGGAATATTGTTATAAAACTGGGCTTAAATATCAGTATCGTATTTCTTATTATAGGTGCTGCCGATTATATTTATCAAAAATTAAAATTTAGAAAAGACATGAGAATGTCAAAGCAAGAAATCAAGGATGAATACAAGCAGTCGGAAGGTGATCCCCAGATAAAAGGGAAAATCAGGGCAAAGATGAGGGAAGTTTCACAGAGAAGAATGATGCAGATGCTTCCACAAGCGGATGTTGTTATTACAAATCCAACACACTTTGCCGCTGCTATTAAATATGATAAAGAATCCAGCGAAGCACCAATGCTTATTGCAAAAGGAGCCGATTATCTGGCACAGAAAATAAAAGAAGTAGCAAAAGATAATAATATTGAAATTGTTGAGAATAAACCTCTGGCCAGAATGCTTTACTATAACGTGGATGTTGGTAACGAGATTCCGCCTGAACTATATCAAATGACAGCGGAAGTTTTAGCCTATGTTTATAATTTGAAAAATAAAACATGATTACATTATAGATTCAGGGGGCATTGTTAATGAAAAGAACAGACATGGCTGTAGGAATTTACTTGCTGGCAGCAATTATATTTTTAATCGTACCCATACCTCATATTTTATTGGATTTATTATTGGCTCTTAATATCTCCATTGCATTGATTGTCCTATTTAATGCTTTATTTTCAAAAGAAGCTCTCAATATGTCAGCTTTCCCAACAATCCTGTTGTTTTCAACTATATTCCGAATTTCCTTAAATGTATCAGCTATGAGATTGATTCTAAGAGATGGTTATGCCGGTGGTGTAATTCAGACTTTTGGTAATTTCGTAGGCGGTGGTGATGCAATCATCGGTATTATTGTATTTATTATTCTTATTTTAGTACAGTTTATCGTAATAAATAAAGGTTCTGAACGTGTTGCTGAAGTAACTGCCAGGTTCACTTTGGATGCGATGCCCGGTAAACAGATGGCCATTGATGCAGACTTAAACACCGGAGCTATAAATGATAGCCAGGCAAAAGAAAGAAGAGAGAAAATTCAAGCAGAAGCCGGATTCTTTGGAGCAATGGATGGTGCTACCAAGTACGTAAAAGGTGATGCTATTGCAGGTCTTATTATTGTTTTAATTAACTTTATCGGCGGAATTGCAATTGGAGCATTTCGCGGCGGTATGGGAATGGGTGAGGCCTTTGATAAATATACAATACTGACCATTGGTGAAGGTTTGGTTAGTCAGATTCCTTCCCTTTTAATTTCCCTGTCTACAGGTATAATTGTAACCAAGGCTACAAAAGAAGCTGATGTTGGACAAACCTTATTTAAACAGCTCTTCTCTATTCCAAAAGTTCTCTATATTGTTGGTGGAGCATTAATATTTCTTGGAATAGTAACCCCTCTTAATACACTTGTATTTTGTTCTTATGGAGTTGTATTCGTTTTATGCGGTAGAAGTATAGCCGGAAAAATGGAAGTTGAAAACATTGAAAGCATGGCGGAAATGGAAGAGAGCAACGGAGATGAGATACGAAAGCCGGAAAATGTAGTTTCTCTGTTACAGGTTGATCCCATCGAGTTAGAGTTTGGTTATGGTATTATCCCTCTTGCCGATGTAAATCAAGGCGGTGATTTACTTGACCGTGTTGTTCTTATCAGAAGACAGATTGCTCTTGAATTAGGTTGTGTTGTGCCGATCATAAGATTAAGAGATAATATACAGCTTAATCCTAATCAATACCTTATTAAAATTAAGGGAGTGCCGATCAGTGAGGGAGAGATTTTATTTGATCATTACATGGCTATGAATCCAGGTTATGTAGAAGAGGAAATTACAGGTATACCTACTTTTGAACCATCTTTCCATTTACCTGCTATCTGGATAACTGAAAACCAGCGTGAAAGAGCGGAATCCTTAGGATATACGGTAGTTGATCCACCCTCAATTATTGCTACGCATCTTACAGAAGTTATCAGAAGTCATATCTTTGAATTACTTACTAGACAGGATGTACAAAATCTTATTAATAATATACAGGAAGCCAATCCAACACTTATACAGGAACTTGTTCCAAAGCTAGTCAGTGTCGGAGAAATACAAAAAGTATTACAGAACCTGTTAAAAGAAGGAATATCAATCAGGGATCTTATTACTATATTTGAAACTCTTGCAGATTATGCGACTAATACAAGGGATACGGATGTGCTTACAGAATATGCAAGGCAAAGTCTTAAAAGAGCAATTAGCAGTAAATACTTTCCTGTCTCTGAAGTTACAAGTGTCGTGACCTTGGATCCAAAGGTTGAGCAAGATATTATGAATAGTGTAAAGCAGACAGAACAGGGTGCTTATTTAACACTGGATCCTGAAAAAACAAGAAGTATCATGAATTCAGTCGAAGAAGAAGTACAAAAACTAGAGGATATTGGTAAGAATCCTATTGTTATAACTTCTCCCATTGTCAGGATGTATTTTAAGAAACTGACACAGGATTATTTTAAGGATTTGATTGTTATATCTTATAATGAAATTGAATCCAATGTTGAATTACAATCGGTAGGGATGGTGACGGTATAGTGATAATAAAAAAATATCAGGCAAATACGGAAACAGAAGCAATTCTCTTAGCAAAGAATGAGCTGGGGAAAGACGCCATAGTTATGAATATCAAGACGGTTTCACCGAAAGGTGTATATCGTTTATTCAGAAAACCTACCGTTGAAATCACTGCGGCTGTTGATGATAATGGTGTTTTATCAGGAATATCAAAGGATTCACAAGCGCAGAAATCAAAGCCTTCTTTTTTTACAAATACCTTGTCAGCAGCTTATGAGGAGGAGAGTATTACTTCTCCCGGTAAAGTAAAAGATACTTATGCATTAAAAGACAACTATACCGGTAAAGAGGCTTATACTTCAAAAGAACCTTATAATGTGAAAGAAGAGGCTTCTGCCATTGAAAAGAAGCTGAATAATCTTCAGGAGTTACTGGAAAAGCAGCTTTTAGAACAGCAGGAGAATAAAAAAGAACAAGATGCACCAAGGCAGAAAGATCCTGAAATTCAAAAAAGAGAAGAGTGTATTAAACTGGTATATGACCAGTTAATAAAAAATGAAGTGGACGAGAAGTTTGTTGCACAGTTGGTAAGTGAAATAGAATCAAAGCTTACAAGAGACATCACGATAGATAATATTTTGTCCCATGTATATCAAAAGATAATTCTTAAATTGGGACAGCCTAAAGTAATCGAAACCGCGGAGGACAGGTGTAAGTATATATTTTTTATAGGTCCTACCGGAGTAGGAAAGACTACTACAATTGCAAAGATTGCTTCTGATCTGAAGTTGAATAAAAAGTTAAAAGTAGCTATGCTTACTTCCGATACTTACCGAATTGCTGCAGTAGAGCAACTAAGAACCTATGCAAATATCCTTGGTATACCCATGAAGGTAATCTATACGGAAGAAGAAATGGCAGTAGCTAAGGAAGAATTATTGGGTTATGACGTAGTACTTGTAGATACAGCCGGACGTTCCCATAAGAACAGAGAACAAAGGGATGATATCGTGAGACTTCTTAGTACGGTAGAAAAAGAGGAAAGTGAAATATATCTTGTTTTAAGTGCTACCACCAAATACAAAGACTTAATCCGTATTACGGAAAGCTATTCTGAAATAACTGATTACCGTATTATATTCACTAAGTTAGATGAGACTATATCGGTAGGAAATATACTAAATATCAGGATGTACACCAACGCTGAACTTTCTTACGCAGCTTATGGTCAAAATGTTCCGGATGATATTGGAAAACTTAATACGCAGGAAACTGCAAAGAAACTACTAGGAGGTTTTGATTGATGGATCAGGCGGAGCAGCTTCGCAATATAGTAAAAAAACACAGTATGCCTGACCAGCTCTCCAGAGTTATAACCGTTACCAGCGGAAAGGGCGGCGTCGGTAAATCGAATCTTTCAGTAAATCTGGGAATCCAGCTTAGCAGAATGGGTAAGAGAGTAATAATCCTGGATGCTGATTTCGGTCTTGCGAATGTCGAAGTCATGCTTGGTATCAGGCCCCAATATAATCTGGCAGATATTATATATGGTAATAAAAGTCTGCAGGAGATAATCACAAAAGGTCCTGAGAATTTGATGTTTATATCCGGGGGCTCCGGAATACAGGAGTTATCCAATATTACAAGAACTCAGATAGACTTTCTGAACCAAAAGCTCTATGAATTAGATGAATATGCTGATATAATTATTATTGATACAGGAGCAGGTGTAACAGATAGTGTATTAGAATTTGTTATGGCAAGTTCGGAAGTATTATTGGTAATAACGCCGGAACCCACATCAATAACAGACGCCTATGCACTATTAAAAATACTGAATAAGCGAGATGATTTTAGAGCTGATATGACATCAATCAAGATGATATCCAATAGAATCAACTCACAGGATGAGGGAATTAATTTATATAAAAAAATGAATCTTGTAGTTGAAAAATTCTTAACGATAAAGCTTGACTACCTGGGAGGAATACCACAGGATTCCAATGTTACACGAGCTGTAATGCAGCAAAAGCCATATTCTGTATTATATCCGAATTCTCCCTCCTCAAAAGCTGTGTATAACCTAGCTGCATCTTTGTGCAGTAATAATAATATGAGTGGATTAGAGCAAAGAGGGATTGCTCATTTTTTTTCAAGTCTTCTTCATCGTAAGACAAGTAAATAACGGAGGTGACTTTTATGTTACGGGATATGGTAGCTATTGGTGATAAAGTTGAACTTATACTAATGGACAGAAATGAAGATACAGAGAAAAAGACACTAAAAAGCAAAGTTCTTGACTTTCCTAATTATACATCAGTTATCATAGCGATGCCAATTATTAAAGGCAGAATCATACCACTATCAGTCGGTGATAAATATAGTCTGCGTTTTTTCTCACAAACCGGCTTATACGAATGTAAGGGCTTAATTACGGACAGGTCCAATGATGACAAGATATACATATTAACTGTTGAGATTACGTCAGCGCTGGAGAAATATCAGAGACGACAGTTTTTTAGATTATCCTGTGTACTGGATTTGGATTATTACATTGCTTCGGAAGCAGAACTGTCTCTTCGTTATAAACTGAAGCAAAATGCCTTTAAAACGCCAGAAGATAAGCAGGCATGTCTGGATGCTCTGGAGCAGTGCAATCGAGAATGGCTTATGGGAATCGTCGTGGATTTAAGCGGCGGAGGTATCAGACTGATGTCGGAAAGTGTTCATGAGATTGGCAATACCATTCAGATGCGCATTCAATTTACCAGTAAAGTAAACTTAAAGACAGATTATATATCAGGCGTGATTATATCAGCAGATAAAATGACAAATAGAAATGGATTTTATGAATACCGTGCTCAGTTTAAAGAAGTACTAAAAGAAGACAGAGAAGCAATCATCAAATATATATTTGAAGAAGAGATTAAGCAGCGTACGAAAGCAAAAAAATAAAAACACTACTTGCTGACCAAGAAAAATGTCCGATTTTAGAGCGATTATGCGGAAAAGAGGTAAATATGCAGAAAAAAGTTTTAATAGTTGATGACTCTGCACTCATGAGAAGGGTACTCTCTGATATAATTAATTCAGATCCTAGGTTTCAGGTTTCAAAAGTTGCTGTTAACGGACTTGAGGCATTTCTATTATTGACGCAGCAGAAAGAAACATATGATGCGATTATACTAGATATTAACATGCCTCAAATGAGCGGAATCGAGCTATTAGAACAACTGGAGCAAAAAAAGATTAAAGCCGCAATTATTATTGTCAGCACTGTGGCAAAAGAAGGTGCTAAGGAAACTATTAAAGCCCTGGAATTAGGCGCATTTGATTTTGTTACAAAGCCCGAGAGTTTTTTTGAGGTCAAAAGTGATAAGTTTAAAGATAAGATTATATCTTGTCTCGAGACTGCCACAAAGCTTTATAATCTAAATGAAAAAGAAATTCTTAAGGAAGTAGAGCCAAAGAAACCCGAAGGTATACAAAGACGAACTTTTCCAACTGATACGAATATTTTTTCACGCAGAGAGAGTACTGTAAGCAGCGGAAATAATGCAGCAGAGTTTGCTGCTGCAAAACAAGCAACTGCTGATAAACTGACATCAGCGAATGCAGCGAATAAAGTACCAACAGCAGAAAAACCAGCATCTGCAAGAACTACAATAGTTAACGGAAAGAAACTGGTAGCTATTGCTTGCTCAACCGGCGGCCCGAAAGCATTGCAGCAGGTAGTAACAAAGTTAAGTGCTTCGTTAGGATGCAGTGTATTAATTGTACAGCACATGCCGGAAGGGTTTACAGCTTCATTAGCCAATCGTCTGAATGAGATAAGTATGGTGAAGGTAAAGGAAGCGGAGCATTTGGAGACTTTAAAGGATGATACGGTTTATATTGCTAAGGGCGGATATCAGATGAGATTTGCTATTGCTGAACAAGGGAAGGCAGCACTGACAGTGACGCAAGAGCCCCCCAAAAATGGTTTAAAACCTTGTGCTGATTATATGTTTGAGTCTTTAGCAGAATCAGGTTTTTCAGAAATTATCTGCGTTGTATTAACGGGCATGGGCGGCGATGGAACCTATGGAATCAAGAAACTGAAAGAAAAAAAGAATATATATGTAATTGCACAGGATGAAGCAACCAGTACGGTTTACGGTATGCCTAAGGTCGTCAGGGATGCTGGTTTGGTGAATGAGGTTGTTCCATTAGAGCAGATAGCCAGTGCAATACAAAGAAGTCTGGGGGTACAATAAAATGGATGTTAGTCAATATCTGGAGATATTTATTGATGAGACAAAGGAACATTTACAGAGTCTAAATCAACAATTGCTGGTGTTAGAGACAGAACCTGAAAACAGTGAAACCATTAACGAAATATTCAGAGCAGCTCATTCCTTAAAAGGTATGGCTGGTACAATGGGCTTTAAGAGAATGCAAAGATTAACCCATGATATGGAAAATGTATTTTCTGAAATACGTAATGGTAAGATGGGTGTTACTGCTGAGTTAGTAGATGTTTTATTCAAAGGACTCGATGCACTGGAAGGGTACTTAAGTAACATTCAGGCCAGCGCTGACGAAGGAACGGAAGATTATGAGGATATCATAGAACAATTGAATGATATCTTAAATATTGGATTGGGAAAAGCAGTAAACAAGGAAACAAAAACAACAGCAACTACAGTGACGGCTGGAAATACAACAGCTGTAGAAACTGTGGCGGCAGCAGAGGTTACTGCAGGTGCCAATAAATACAAAGAGCTTCCCCTTGCGGATTACGAAAAGAATGCAATAATAAAAGCTTCAAAGATAGGTATCAACGCTTATGGTATTACTGTATATGTGCAGGAATATTGTATCTTAAAAGCAGCTAGAGCCTTCTTGGTATTTAAAGCATTAGAAGGAATGGGCGATGTAATAAAATCCAAACCGGAAGTACAGGATATTGAAGATGAGAAATTTGACTTGGATTTTAGCGTAGTATTACTTACCAAGGATGATTTGGAAAAAGTTAAAAAGACAATACTTAACGTATCGGAAATTAAGGATGTTTACATTGAGGCCATCAGTATAGGCGAAGATGATCTGACTGAGGTAAAAGAAGAAGCTGCAGCTCCTGCAGAAGAGGCTGGATTAAGGAATAACGTACAGAATAGAACGGCTGCACAAAATCCTGCGAAACAGCAGGCATCAAAACCGGTAGTTAACCGCTCTGTCCGTGTTGATATTGAAAAACTGGATGTATTGATGAATCTCGTTAGCGAGCTCATTATTGCTAAAAATGGTCTTGTGTCCATGAATACCAGTGAAAAAGGTGCAAAAACAGAATCCGGTTTTAATGAACAGATTGAATATCTTGAAAGGGTAACGACGAACCTTCATGAATCTGTAATGAAGGTAAGAATGGTTCCTATTGAAAGCGTCCTTAACCGTTTCCCTCGTATGATCAGGGATTTATCAAAATCCTTGAATAAAAAAATGGAACTTTATATGACCGGTGAAGAAACAGAACTAGACCGGACAGTAATTGATGAAATTGGTGACCCGCTGATGCATTTATTAAGAAATGCAGCTGACCACGGACTGGAAAGTAATGAGGAACGTGTAAGTAAGGGGAAACCAGAGGTAGGCTCTATATTCCTGGATGCATACCAGGATGGTAACAATGTAGTAATTGAAGTCAGAGATGACGGTGCTGGTATTAATGTGGAGAAAGTTAAGAAAAAGGCTGTTGAAAAAGGCACCATAACTTCTGAGCAGGCTGAAATTATGAGTGATAAAGAAATAATTGATTTATTGTTCAGACCAAGCTTTTCAACGGCAGAGGTTATCACAGATGTATCCGGCAGAGGTGTAGGACTTGATGTTGTTAAAACGAAGATTGAGGCTTTAGGCGGTGATATTGAAGCTAAAACAAAGCTTGGTTCCGGCAGCAATTTCATTATTCGTCTTCCTCTTACACTTGCAATCATACAGGCATTAATGGTAGAGCTTGGTTCAGAAAAATATGCGATACCACTTGGCAGTATACAGACCATCGAAGATGTTGCAGCATCGGATATTAAATATGTTCATTCCAAAGAAGTAATTAACTTAAGAGGAAATGTTATTCCCTTGCTTCGTTTAAATGATATTCTGGATGTTCCGGGAACGAAGACAGAACAGGAAAATCTCATAGTGGTTATTATATCAAAAGGAGACAGGCTGGCGGGATTAGTCGTGGATAATTTGATTGGACAACAGGAAATTGTAATCAAATCCATCGGTAAGTTTATAAATAATAACAAGATTATAGGTGGAGCCACAATACTTGGTGATGGTGAAGTTGCCCTTATTCTTGATGTTAATACACTGGTCTAGAAGCACAACTTTGTGCCTGCAGCCCAAAGGCTGCAGTCTGAAAGGGGCACCACATAAGGTCCGATTGAATTATTTAAAGCATAATTCACTATACTGGAAAGGGCAAGGTTATATATATGGAAAATGCAGTGAACGAAGGGAAGCAATACATAGTAGTTAAGATAGGTATTGAGCAGTATGGTATCGATATTAAATATATAGACAACATAGTTAGAATGCAGAATATTACAAGAGTGCCGAAGGCACAGCATTACTTTAAAGGAGTTATAAACTTAAGAGGTGAGATTATTCCGGTAATGAGTCTTCGGTTAAAATTTGGCCTGGAAGAAGATAAGATAACCGGCGCAACCAGAATCATTATTATTAAATTTGATTCTCAGTCTGCAGTGGGAATAATTGTAGATGAGGTAAAAGAAGTAGTAACCTTAGATGAAAGTATGATTGAAAAAGTTACTAATAGTGCCGTTGAGGATAAGAATGGATATCTGTCCGGTATTGGCAAACATAATGACAGTTTAGTATCTTTATTGAATATTAATGGGGTTATTATGGAAAAAGAAACAGTTTAAGGAGTATATCAGTGCCGAATATTAATTTAGATAATATGGACAATATGCAGTTTGATGTATTAAAAGAAATCGGAAATATAGGAGCAGGGAATGCAACGACTGCTTTATCTACGATGATTAATAGCAAAGTTGACATGAATGTTCCTAAAGTTGATTTACTTGAACTAAAAGAGCTGCCGGATATGCTTGGGGGAGCTGAAGAAATTGTCGTAGGTATATTAATAACTCTAGAAGGCGAAATAAACGGAATGATGATGTTTATGATGGATCAGATTTCAGCCTGCCGAATTGTTAATATCCTTATGGGAAAAAATTCTGTACTTGAAGAATTTACGGAAATGGAGTATTCAGCTCTAAGAGAAATCGGCAACATCATTGCAGGAGCATATCTTTCTTCCTTGTCAACGCTAACCGGTATTAAAATCAATGCAAGTATTCCTTATATGTCAATTGATATGGCAGGAGCAATCTTAAGCGTACCGGCTATTGAGTTTGGTAAGGTAGGCGATAAAGCTCTGATTATAGAAACCCAATTCACCAAAGACGACTCAGATGTAAATGGTTATTTTATTTTAATACCTACCTTGGAATCTTATGATGTTATCTTAAAGTCATTGGGATTATAGGTGGTGTTATGGGCATAATGGTTAAAGTAGGAATGGCAGACTTGAATGTATGCAGCTCACCGGATGCACTTACGACTTTGGGGCTTGGCTCTTGTGTTGGAATATCGTTGTATGATTCTGTCAGTAAAACAGCAGGCATGGTACATGTTATGTTACCGGATAGTACTAAGATAAAGAACAATGAAAATATCGCGAAGTTTGCAGATACAGGAATAGATGCACTTATTCAGAAGATGATTTATATTGGTGCTAATAAGAATCGTCTAGTTGCAAAAATTGCCGGAGGAGCCCAAATGTTTGCTTTCAGCTCGAACAACGATATGCTTCGTATCGGGGAGCGAAATGTAGAAGCTAGTAAAGCAAAATTGGCTTCTCTTGGTATAAAAATTCTGGCAGAGGACACAGGTTTGAATTATGGTAGAACCATTGAGTTCTATGCAGAAACCGGAGAACTCTATGTGAAATCAGTAGGTAAGCCATTAAAGATAATTTAAAGATGTTTTCTGATATAGAATTGTGTCAGCAGCTCAATGCGGCGGGTACTGAAAGGACATGGTTATTTATATGAATGAGAGATACATAGCACCGGCAGTAATGCTGATAGCAGGTGTGGTTATGAGTGTATTAAATATATTAAATCATGAAACACTATTAACAAGCCTTGAAAGACTTTTATTTGTGCTTATTGTCTTTTATATAATCGGTAAAATAGCCACAGCTATTATTAGAAAGTTTACCAAAACAGTGATATCAGATGAAATAATAGAAAATAATAAGTCCGAGGAAATGGATGAGATAAAGAAAGAAGCAAATTTTGAGGAAGAGTAAGGATATAATTAACTTTCTTTATCCAGTGAAGCAGCAGGCTTCTTAGTTTGCTGCAAACGCCGGGGAGGTTGAGATTTTCGACATTTGGGGGTATATTAATGAATGCAGATTATAAAACCAAACTTTGGGAGGATTACAGTAAACACAAATCTCCGGAAGGACGGGAAAAGCTGATAACAGAATATGCTGGATTGGTAAAAGTCGTTGCCGGCAGACTTAGTATGTATCTGGGCTATAATGTTGAATATGAAGATCTGGTAGGATACGGAGTCTTTGGATTAATTGATGCTGTTGAAAAGTTTGACTATACAAAAGGCGTTAAATTTGAAACCTATGCAAGCTTTCGAATAAGGGGTGCCATTCTTGATGAAATCCGAAAAATGGACTGGATACCCAGAACATTACGGCAAAAGCAGCGCAAGATGGATAATGCTTATCAAAAATTAGAAATCCAATTAGGTCGTGCAGCGACGGACGAAGAGATGGCCAAAGAACTGGAACTCTCTCAGAAGGATTATGAACTTTGGCAGAATCAAACAAATATTTCAAACTTATTCTCTCTTGATGAATATTTAGAGCAGGGCAGTGAAGGAAATGTAGAAGTAAATTTAAGTTCGCAGTATGAAACACCGGAGCAGATTACGGAAAGAAATGAATTAAAAACTATTTTGACTGAAACCTTGAATATCTTAACGGAAAAAGAGAAGAAAGTAATAGTACTATATTATTATGAGGAACTAACCTTAAAGGAAATCAGCAGTGTACTTGAGGTATCTGAATCAAGGATATCACAGCTTCATACAAAAGCATTACAAAAGATGAGGATTAAATTGGGAAGTAATTTGGAAGTATTGTTTACGATATAATAGATGAGTAGATCGGAGTCAATGCTTGTTAATGATTTCATGATATAATGAGGGAGAAGAGTATGGGTAATAGGAATGGTTATTTCCAACTTGATGTAAAAGCTGACGGAACTTATGTCAAATTAATACCTGGCAGAGCGGATGGTAAACCATTGGAATTTGATGATTTATCAAAATATCTTAGCAAGGTAAAGATTTATGATTATGACATGAATTCACTTGTACGTGCTTTGAATGCATCAAAAGAAAATGTAGTTGAATGCAAGTTGACGGTAGCACAATTACCAAAAATTGACGAATTAATGGAGGTTACATTTTCTCCGGATAAGATGTACGCTGAAGGTATTTTCTATCCAGCTTCCCAGAAGGGGAATAGGTTAAGTAAGGCAAATATTATAGAGGTATTAAAAAGTTCCGGTGTAAAATATGGTATTCTTGAAGATATCATTAATGATTATATTGCAAACCCAGTCTACAATGAAGCAATAACATTAGCCAGAGGATTAAAGCCTGTTGAAGGAAAAGATGCGGAAATCATCTATTTTTTTAATACGGATAAATCTTTAAAGCCAAAAGAAAAAGAGGATGGAACGGTAGATTTTCATCAGTTGGATATGATTAGCTCTATTAATAAAGGGGATCAGCTGGCTCAATTAATCCCTGAAGTTCTTGGTAAGCCGGGGATAGATGTTACAGGTGTTAGTATACAACCCAGAAAAGTAACGAGAAAGGTCTTAAAACATGGCAGAGATATTCATTTGTCAGAAGACGGGCTTATCATGTTCTCAGATGTCAGCGGACATGCTGATTTGATAAATGACAAAGTGTTTGTTTCCAATACCTATGAAGTTCTTGCTGATGTTGATTCCTCCACAGGAGATATCACCTACGAAGGAAATGTTACTGTTAAAGGTAATGTAACTGCCGGATACTCTGTACATGCCAAAGGAGATATTATCGTAGACGGTGTTGTAGAAGGAGCCACTCTTTATGCAGGCGGTCAGATCGTCTTAAAAAGAGGCATGCAGGGTATGAATAAAGGGATTATGGAGGCAGAAGGTAATATAATCAGCAAATTTATCGAAAATGCCGTTGTCAAGTCCGGAGGGTATATTACGACAGAAGCTATTCTGCACAGTAAGGTATCTGCTAAAGGAGATATCACAGTAGGCGGTAAAAAGGGATTTATAACCGGAGGTGAAATAATGTCCGGAACATCCATTACTGTTAAAACTGCAGGCTCCACTATGGGAACCTATACTATGCTGGAAGTTGGTATTGATCCCAGAAAAGTAGAAAATTACAGAGCATTACAAAAGAGAATAACTGCTATCGATGCAGATCTCGATAAGCTGCTGCCAATTATAGATACTTACAAACGAAAATTAAGTCAGGGAGAAGTGTTTTCACCTGAAAAATTAGAATATATCAGAATTGCTACAAATAATTGCATTTTACTTCGGAAAGAACTAAAAGAATGCCAGAGTCAATATGAGCAGTTGAGGGCTGAAATTGGTAATAGCGATGGAGGATGGATAAAAGTTGAAAACGTCGCTTATCCTGGGGTAAAAGTTATGATATCCAATGTAATCTATTACATAAAGACAGAAACCCATTATTCAAAATTTATAAGAGACAGGGCTGACATCAAAATAGTTGGTTTATAATTCAGTTAGTCGGCGACATGGTTGTTTCGAATGTTGAAAGAAATGAAGCATTTTCAGCTATATATTCAGGTATATTAATAGTAAGATTTGATATTCACAAAGGAGTAATGTGAAAATTAATACAATTCACATTTGATTTGAGGATGCGCAAAAGCGCATCACATGGAGGGTAATATGCCTATAACGCCTATTGAAATTGCATCGATGGCACCAAAGTCCCAGGAGGTTACAAGCTATAAGCATCAGGAAAGTCAGAAACCCATGAACGACCAGATTCTGATCCACGACAAGTTGAGCCATGAAGTAAAACATAACAGTCAGCAAACAGTCAAAATGACAAAGGGTGATAACAAGGAATATCGTTATGATGCAAAAGAAAAAGGGAATAACAGTTATTCCGGTTCAAATTCAAAGAAAAAGCAAAAAGAAGAGTCCAAGGATGAAAAAGGGACGATGAAGCCAGGTTCTATTGATATCAGGATATAATTCTATAAGAGAGAACTTAACTTAATCCGAAGGATTGTATAGGAACTCGGCATTAATTAATTGCCGATTTAAGAATATTGAATCAATAATTAATATTCAGGTATGATTAATATTCAGAAACGAGGTTATGTATGGAAGCGATAGCAATTATCCTTGTTATAGCAGGACTTGCAGCGATAATAATCAGTTGTTTTATGGTGGATAAAACCGATAAGAACAATGGATTTATTCCTTCAACTGTCCTGAATCAAACAGTGGGCGAAGTCAGTAATGAACTTCTTACGAAGGAGTTGAGACAGAAATTTGACGAGGCTTGTCAGGAGACTTCAGAGGGATATTTATTTAAACTGGAGAATCAATTAAGTCAGCTTTCCAATGAGAAAATCATAGCAGTTCATGACTTTTCAGAACAAATATTAGAGAAGATTAAGCACAATCATGAAGAAGTGATATTTCTTTATAATATGCTTGGTGAAAAGGAAGAAGAGCTCAAAACATTCCTAAAAAATGCAGACAGGCAGAAAAAAGTATTGGAAGAAAATATTCACCAGCCTGCCAGGACGGAAAAGAAGGAAGAGAAGACAGAGAAGACTGTTGGGGCAAGAGATTTACCGGCGAGGGAATTACAAGCCCCAGATAATCCTGAAGCAGGAAATAATTCCAATCAAAAAATATTGGAACTGTACTCCAATGGATTTTCTATTGTAGATATCTCACGAACTTTAGAAATCGGACAGGGTGAAGTAAAGCTTGTAGTCGACCTGTACAGACAAAAACAACAGTAAGAAATCCAATTAAAAGGTTTCGTTTTTTTAACAATATTTTTAAGGAATATCAAATAAGAATCTGATATTAGCGAAAGGATTATATGAACTTAAAATATTATATAAGAGGGATAGGTGTTGGAATACTTTTTACTGCTGTTGTTATGTCTGTTGCATTTCATATATTTCCAAATAAAAAACTAACCGATGCACAAATCAAAGAGCGGGCTACAGAACTCGGAATGGTAGAAAAGACAGCAGACGGGTCACTAAATGATTTACTTACGACTCCTACAGAGGCCCCTACAACTACCCCTGCACCAACAGATACTCCTGCACCAACGGACACCCCAACACCAACAGATACTCCTGCTTCTACAAAGACCCCGGCTTCTGAAGATACCTCAAAGGAAGGGAATTCCAAGGATACCAGTAATGCCTCAGGTGCCATCGAAATAAATATTACCCAAGGTATGACTTCAGAACAGGTATCAAAGCTTTTAAAGGAAAAAGGAATTATTGAAGACTCAGCTGCTTTCAGTCAATACTTGGTGATTAACAATTATACAAAAAGTATAAAAATAGGGAAGTTTCAGTTGAAGGCATTTACGACATACAAAGATATTGTGAATTTAATTATCGACAAATAAAATGTATATATCAGATGAAAGAAATTTGGATTTCATGAAATCAAAACAACAAAAAATGACTAAGAATGACAAATTATATAAATAATACTTGCTAAAAAGTGAAATATGTATATAATATAATATGTAATAGGTATTTATTACTATAGTACGGAAACAAAAAAATAATGCAAGATAAAGGCAAACCTGTCGAAAGGCAGGGACGCAAAGCCACGGGCCTAAAGCAGATGCAAAGGTAGCCGGGTTACCAGGTTTATTGACTAGCCATGGCTTTCTTGGCTAGCTTTTTCTTTTTATAGAAAAATTTGTAAATGATATAACGATAACAGTGCAATTGTAATTTTCACTATTGTTAGCAATATCTTGTAGACAATAAACAATCAACAGGCAGATTGCCATATGCATGGGAGATTATATGATACATATTAAGATCAGAGATATCGCAGTAAGTCAGGGATACTATATTTCCGACCATATCAAAAATAAAAAGATTATTTCTGAAAAGGCACAAGGAAATGTGGTGGTTGAAGAAATAGTGGATAAAAGTGAAAAATACAGCAGTATCAGGTATAATTGGCAGAATACAATTATGCTTTCTTTAGATGCAATACAGGAACTGTTCTTTAAAACCGATTTGTCCGGTGCTGACATGGATATGATTGTATTGTCCAGTCAATTGCCGGAATATGTGACACCTGCAACATCTGTGAAAATCCATAATGCTATCGGCGGTAAAAAAGAATGCATCTGTTACGATGTTAATTCCAATGGCTGTGGTATGACTCTTGCCTTTGATCAAATATCAAAATATATGTCGGTAAGCTCAAACATAAAGAGGGCACTCTTAATTGGATGTGATTATATAGATATGAATAAAAATAACTTAGGAGATGCAGCCTGTGCTGTAATCCTTGAAAGAACAGAAGATGAATGCGGAGTATATGATTCTTTGAGTCTTGTAAGAACAGAAGATAATGATGGATATCATTTCCCTTACGGCGGTTTTTCTAATCTGCTTATGATTAAAGAAGGAGCAGACTTCAAGTTCTCTTTTGTAGGAAAGAAAGCACATATCATGGATGTTGCAGAGGAATCAATTTATGAGATACTAAGTCGCAACAACCTTGGAATAAATGATATTAATATGTTCTGCTTTTCTCAGAATAACCGAGAGGGTCTTGAGCGTATTCGGGAGAGACTATATATAGATGCGGTGAATAGCCCATATATTGGAGATATATATGGTGATACAGGAACCAGCAGCCCCTTTATTGCTCTTTACGAGATGTGGGAGAACCAGCAGATCAAGCGTGGTGATTATTTTATCCTATGTGCATTCGGGAGCGGTACCCAGACCATAACATTACTTTGTAAATTTTAATTGAGAACCGGTTATAGAAGATTTGAATATTTCCTCTATAGCCGGTTCTTCTTCTTCTTATTATTATTATTATTATTTGTAAACTCTACTCCTGCTTGATTTGATAAGGTTTTTGTGATACCATAAGGTTCGCATGGAGATATATGAAAAGGCAGGAAAAATGTCTTTTCATGAAAATCACAAAGGAGATGGCAGTATGGGATTAAATGAAACACCCTCCTCTGACAGGGTGCATATTGGGTTTTTCGGTAAGAGGAATGCAGGCAAATCAAGCCTTGTAAATAAAATCACCGGGCAGGAACTATCAGTGGTGTCTGAATTCAAAGGTACTACTACAGATCCTGTATATAAAGCAATGGAGTTGCTACCAATGGGTCCTGTGATGATAATCGACACTCCAGGAATTGATGACGAAGGTTCCTTAGGAGAACTTAGAGTCAGAAAGACCAGGCAGGTATTAAATAAAACGGATGTTGCAATTCTTATAGTAGATGCAACTACCGGAATTAGCAATTCGGATGAAGAATTAATTACACTTTTCGGAGAAAAAAATATTCCATATCTTATTGTGTATAATAAAGTGGATTTATTAACAGAGGAAGCGTCTCCCGATAAGTCAAATGAAATTTATGTTAGCGCTATTACAGGAAAAAATATAGAAGCATTGAAAGAAAAAATTGCAATTTTAGCTCCCGTAGAAGATAATAAACTTCGAATTGTTGGAGATATTATACATCCTTCTGACTTCATAGTTTTGGTTGTACCTATTGATAAAGCAGCACCAAAAGGCAGATTGATTTTACCTCAACAGCAGACAATAAGAGATATTTTAGAGTCCGATGCCACCGCTATTGTGGTAAAGGAATATGAGTTGAAGGAAACCTTAGAGAATTTGGGAAAGAAGCCAAGTTTGGTTATAACAGACAGTCAGGTCTTCGCTAAAGTATCAGCAGACACACCAAGAGATATTCCCTTAACGTCCTTCTCCATCCTTTTTGCAAGGTATAAAGGGCTTCTTCAGGAAGCAGTAAAGGGAGTGGCAGCCCTGGAACAACTTACAGATGGTGACACCATATTAATATGTGAAGGCTGTACCCATCACAGACAATGTGATGATATCGGAACGGTAAAGCTGCCAAGATGGATTAAGAATTATACGGGCAAAGAATTTCAGTTCGCTTTTACTTCCGGAGGACAATTCCCGGAGGACTTAAGCCCATATAAACTTATCGTTCACTGCGGAGGCTGTATGATTACAGAACGAGAAGTAAAATACCGTCAAAAATGCAGTATAGATCAACAGGTTCCAATAACGAATTATGGTATTCTCATAGCTTATATGCAAGGAATATTAAAACGCAGTTTGGAAGTCTTCCCGGCTATACTAGAAGAACTAAATCAGGAATATTAATCCTTTACTAGAGGCACATTGGATAAGGTATGAGGGTTTGTAGGGAGGAGATACAGATGGAAGATTTATATAATACCCCCCAGCAGGAAATGTTTATTGGAGTAGAAAGTAAAAAAGCAGTCTCTAACTTTGCCTTGAACTACAAGAAAACAAATATTCGGCTTATATATGCTGTTGTAAATATTAAAAAGGCAGCAGCTAAGACTTATCTAAAGCTAAAGGTTGGAAATGATGGGGTATACGAAGCTGTCATAAAGGCTTGTGACAGTATTCTTGCCGGTAGATATCAGGAGCAGTTTGTAGTTGATGCACTTTCCGGAGGAGCAGGTACTTCAGTTAATATGAATGTCAATGAAGTGCTAGCACACCTGGCAGAAACCATATGGCAGGAAGAGAAGAACAAGAAAATAACTATTCATCCCTTGGATGATGTAAATAGAGGGCAGTCGACGAATGATGTTTATCCCACAGCTCTGCGTATTGCCTCCATTGAATTGCTTCGGGAATTAAGCCAGTCTTGTGCAAGGCTACAGCAGGCTCTTCAATTAAAGGAAAGAGAGTACGAAGGTATAAGGAAGCTTGGCAGGACAGAATTAATGGATGCAATTCCTATTACCTTGGGAGAAGAGTTCGGAGCCTATGCCCAGGCCATTGCAAGGGACCGCTGGAGGCTGTATAAGGTGGAAGAGAGACTGCGCCAGGTTAACCTGGGAGGAACTGCAGTGGGAAACTCCAGCAATGCAGAAAGAAAGTACCGCTTCATGGTCATAGAAGAACTCAGAGATATTACTGGGATGGGACTTGCGGCAGCTGAATATCCTATGGATATTACTCAAAATAATGATGTATTCGTAGAAGTGTCCGGATTGTTAAAAGCCTTGGCAGTAAATCTTATGAAGATATCCGGTGATTTAAGACTTATGAATTCCGGTCCCTTCGGAGGGATTGGAGAGATACGTTTAAAAGCACTTCAGGCAGGCAGTACTATCATGCCGGGGAAAGTAAATCCTGTTATTCCGGAAATGGTAACACAGGTTGCGATGAAAGTAATAGCAAATGATTCTGCCATTACGATGGCAGCTTCCAGAGGGGAATTTGAGTTGAATGCATTTCTACCCTTAATTGCGGATTGTTTGTTAGAAAGTCTGTCCTTACTTGAGAGGGCCGTCAGTCTCTTTCAGGAGAAATGTATAGAACTGCTGGAACCGGACAAAGACAGGTGCGAGGCACTGCTGGAAGGTTCCTATGCATTTGCTACTGCTTATACCAGAATCCTGGGATATGATAGGGTAAGTGAAATAATAGAGCAGTATAAAGGTGATCCCGCTGCCATTAAAAACATCTTAGAGGCGGAAGCAGGCAGTTAAATTGATTACGAAAGGAGAACAATATGAAGCTCTGTATTGGTGGCGCTCCATGCAAGGTCTGTTAGGACGATAATGCATGGAGGATAGATAATTCGTCCTTAGGACTTTGCACTTAATTTCTCATTATAAAAATTAAAGGAGCAAAGTCATGAAAGAAAACTTAAGAAGTATAATAAAGGAATTAAAGACATTTTTCATATTATGGATTACCCAGGCTTTATCAGGATTGGGCAGTTCGATGACAAGTTTTTCATTAGTTATATGGTCCTACCAACAGAAGGGGTCAGCACTATCTACTTCCTTACTTTCGGTGTGTTCCTATTTGCCCTATGTACTGTTTAGTATTTTTGCAGGTGCAATCAGTGATAAATGGGATAAAAAGAAGATATTAATACTTAGTGACAGCTTTGCTGCATTGAGTACGGTCATAGTGCTGATTTTATTAAAGACAGGACACCTTGAAATCTGGCACTTATATCTGCTGAATGCATTCAATGGTTTGATGAATACCGTTCAGCGGCCGGCAGCTGATGTAACCATGAGCCTTCTGATACCCAAAAAACATTATCAGAAGACCAGCGGTATGCGTTCTTTATCAAACTCGCTGGTTACTTTATTAGCCCCGGTATTGGCTACTGCCATACTGACCTTAAGCAGTATGGATGTTATTATCATTATTGATTTATTAACATTCATTATCGCTTTTATTTCCTTGCTTATGTTTGTTAAAATCCCAAAGCTTCCTTCCAGCCTTTCGGATACAGCGGAAAGCTTTGGCCGGGAGATAAAGTACGGATTAAGGTATTTGAAAGACAATCGTGGTATTTTTGATTTGATACTGTTTCTCGCAGTTATTAATTTTATTGCATCTATTTACAATGCGGCACTTCCGGCTATGCTGCTCTCACGAAAAGGGGGAGGAGAAAATGTCCTTGGATTTGTCAATACCTGTACAGGAATTGCTACTTTAGCGGGCAGTATACTGATGACATTTATGCCTGCACCAAAGAGCCGTGTAAAAATTATATATTATTCATTGCTTTTTTCGATGAGTACCGAAAACTTCATTTTAGCTTTTGGCAGGAATGGGATTGTCTGGTGTCTGGGAGCAATCGCCGGATGGATCTTTATTCCGGTAATGGGAGCTAATATGGATGTGATTATTAGAATGAAAATTCCGGTAGAAATTCAGGGAAGAGTATATGCAACCAGAAATACACTGCAGTTTTTTACGATTCCTATCGGCTATTTGTTTGGCGGATTATTAGTAGACCGTTTATTTGAACCATTTATGAAACTGCAGCCGGCTGACAGTCTTTGGATTAAGCTGTTCGGCAGTGGCAAGGGTTCAGGTGCGGCAGTATTATTTCTGATTATTGGAATAGCAGGAACAGTGGTGTGTCTGATTTTTCGAAAGAATAGACATATATGGCAGTTAGAAAAAGAAGATACAGAAGATAGCAGCAACTCTATTGCTGTATAACACAAAAAGACCGATTCATGAATGAATCGGTCTTATTAATAAGTGCCGGTGGTGGGACTCGAACCCACACGCCCTCGCGGACAACGGATTTTGAGTCCGTCTCGTCTGCCAATTCCAACACACCGGCTTATCTTAATATTACTGGTATAGTTGACTCAAATAGGTTTCCTTAACCAGCGAAATCCATTTTAACATAAAGTGAATCAGAAAGCAAGAAAAAAATGCATAAATTAAACTAATAACAGAAATTGAAAGTTTAGTTGAAACATTATCGAAAAAAGGGTAAAATAAATAATTAAACATATATAACACGTTCCCAATAGGTACGCTTTTTAGCAGGTAGCCTTCTTATTTTATAAGATCAGGTTCTGCAGGTGAAAGGTATGGAAGAATATGAACTGCATTGAAGTTCAAAGGCTTATGATGCCTTTTATAGACAACAAATTAAGCATAGAGCAGCTGGAAGAATTTATGGAACATATCAAGTCCTGTCCTGATTGTATGGAGGAGCTTGAAGTGCATTATATTCTGCTGACCGGTATGAGACGTTTGGATGCGGACAAGGAACTCTCAGATAACTTCCACGAGGATTTCGTTGAAATACTTCATGAGAATGAAGAAAAACTCATTCATAATAAGTTTTCTCATATCAGGAAGCGGATTATTTTAATACTTATCATATCGATAGCTGCAATCGCCTCCAGTTTTCATATAGGTGAATATGTGGTACAGGATGTGCTAAAGGAAGAACCCAAGAACAGTAATTATCTTGCACAAGATTTGTTTTTTGCGGACTTTTATGGTTACAGACAGCAAGATATAAGCAATATACCCGGAGGATTGTTTACCGGACAGATAATGTCTCAGTT
Source organism: Anaerocolumna chitinilytica (assembly GCF_014218355.1). NCBI lineage: Bacteria > Bacillati > Bacillota > Clostridia > Lachnospirales > Lachnospiraceae > Anaerocolumna > Anaerocolumna chitinilytica. Next base: position 3,654,063 of record NZ_AP023368.1, on the reverse strand, counting down.
AGATAGTATCTATGATTATCTTATTGTAAAAGATGAAGATGGGGCAAAAAGATTAAAAGAAAAATTTCCGGAGCATTTTGACAGCACCGGCCCCTATTTGAGATAATTACATGATAAAAACGAATAAATTATCTTATGTTGGAAATGGTATGCCTGATAATATGAAATAATAAATACTTATAAAAATAAAGTTTAGAAACGAGGTCCCATGAGTAAAAAGATTGTATTAATTGATGGACATAGTATATTAAACAGAGCATTTTATGCTCTCCCGGCACTGACGAATTCCGAAGGTTTATATACAAACGGGGTATTAGGATTTCTTAATATCTTATTTAAGATATTGGATGAAGAAAAGCCGGAGTACTTAACCATTGCCTTTGATGTACATCAGCCGACCTTTCGTCATGAGATGTTTGCAGAGTATAAAGGTACAAGAAAAGGTATGCCGGAAGAATTAAGAGGACAAGTTCCTTTATTGAAAGAAGTTCTAAAAGCAATGAAGATAACCATATTGGAAAAAGGCGGCTATGAGGCGGATGATATTCTCGGAACTCTTGCTGTAAAAGCAGAGAAAGAAGGTTATCAGGTATCATTGGTATCCGGAGACAGGGATTTGCTCCAATTGGCAACCGATAAGATTAAAATACGTATTCCCAAGACCAAAAAGGGAGGTACGGAAATTGAAAATTACAATACCCAAGATGTACTGGAAGCTTATGGCGTAACACCAAAGGAATTCATAGACCTGAAAGCCCTTATGGGGGACACCTCCGATAATATACCGGGAGTTCCTGGTATTGGAGAAAAAACAGCAGCCAAAATAATAATGGCTTTTGGCTCAATAGAGAATGCCTATGAGCATATAGATGAGGTGACTCCCAATAAAGCCAGAGAGTCCATGATAAACAACAAGGAGCAGGCATATCTAAGTAAGATTCTTGCTACCATAAAAACGGACTGTGAATTGGACTATAAGCTGGAAGATTGTACTTATCAGGATGTATTTAATGAGGATGCCTACAATTATTTTAAGAGACTAGAGCTTAAAAGCCTCTTAAATCGATTTTCACGTGCCAATGTATCTGTTACGAAGGAAAAGGAAAAAGAGGGAACAAAGTTCGAAGTAATAGAAGAAAAAGCAAAGGCACAGGATATCCTGGATGCGGCAATAAAAGCATCAAATGGCACCACAATAGGCTTTTATCTGGCGTGTGAGGAAGAGACTGCAGTATTGGCACTTTCTTTTGAGGAGAAAGCCTGGCTCATACTTGCACAGGAACAGGCGAGTGAGGAAAATTTGTCTCTGCAGGATATAAAAGCTGGCCTTGCCGCACTTATTTCCAATAAGAAATCCTTTGCTACCCTGCACTTAAAGGAACAGCTTCCCTTTTTGCCGGAAGGGTTAAGCGAAGGAATTGATGATATTGTTATTGGTGCTTATTTGTTAAATCCCTTGCAATCAACCTATGAATATGACGATATTGCCAGAGATTTTTTAAAGATTACACTGCCTTCACAGAATGAAATACTTGGGAAGGGGTCTCTGAAAGAATTCTTAAAGAACAAGAAAGAAGAAAGTGTTGCTTATTACTGTAATCATGCATTGATAGCAGGTAAAGCGATGCCGCTTATCAGAGAAGAACTAAAGCAAAAAGATATGGAAGAGCTTTATGATACCATAGAAATGCCTTTGGTTTACACGTTGTTCGATATGGAGCAAAGAGGAATAAGAGTTAATAAAGAGGGATTAAAAGAGTACGGAGACAAATTAACAGTTGGAATCGACCGCTTGGAAAAAGAGATCTATGAGAAAGCCGGAGAAGTATTTAATATCAACTCTCCGAAACAGTTAGGGGTCATCCTGTTTGAGAAGCTTCATTTACCGAATGGCAAGAAAACGAAGACTGGATACTCTACCTCTGCGGAAGTATTGGAGAAACTGCAGCATGATGCTCCTATCGTAGGAAAAATATTGGAATATCGGCAGCTGACTAAGCTAAAATCAACTTATGCAGATGGTTTAGCTGCCTATATCGGTGAAGATGGAAGGATACATGGAAAGTTCCATCAGACTATAGCTGCTACCGGACGTATCAGCAGTACAGAGCCGAATCTTCAGAATATCCCTATACGTATGGAGCTAGGCAGGGAAATCAGGAAGGTATTTATACCGGAAGAGGGTTATTTGTTCCTGGATGCGGATTATTCCCAAATTGAGCTGAGAGTCCTGGCTCACATGTCAGGAGATGAAAGACTGATAGAAGCCTATAAGCAGAATGAGGATATACATCGGATTACAGCTTCTCTGGTATTCCATACACCTTTTGAAGAAGTTACTTCCGAACAAAGGCGCAGTGCGAAGGCTGTTAATTTTGGGATAGTTTATGGAATCAGCTCTTTCGGGCTGGGACAAGACCTGAATATATCCAGAAAAGAAGCGGAAGATTATATTAACAGATATTTTGATACCTATCCCGGTGTAAAGACCTTCCTGGATGGCCTGGTAAGTGAAGGTAAAACCCAGGGGTATGTCACAACCTTATTCGGCAGAAAGAGACCGATACCAGAACTTGCCTCTTCGAATTTTATGACCCGCTCTTTTGGTGAGAGAGTGGCTATGAATTCACCGATTCAAGGAACGGCAGCAGATATTATTAAAATTGCAATGATACGAGTAAATGATAAGTTAAAGGCATTGAAGCTTCGTTCAAGGCTCATATTACAGATCCATGATGAACTTTTAATTGAAACTGCCACAGACGAAATAGAAACCGTAAGGAAACTATTGCAGGAGGAAATGCAGCATGCGGCTGAATTGCTCGTATCCTTAGAGGTGGACGTAAATGAAGGACCTAACTGGTATGAAGCAAAATAATGAGGTAATGGTAATCGGGTTAACCGGCGGCATCGGAAGCGGTAAATCAGAGGCCGCCAGAATACTGGTAGAGGATTATAATGCTCTTTTATTGAATACAGATCGTATTGCCCATGACTTTATGGAGATAGGCGGTATATCCTATAAATTGATTGTGGAATATTTTGGAGAGGGCATTTTGGATGAAGATAGAAAGATTGACAGGAGCAGGCTTGGAAGAGAAGTATATCAGAATTCGGAGAAGCTAAGAATTCTTAATTCCTTCACACATCCCTATGTTATGAAATATGTTCGGGACAGGATTGAAGAAACAAAAGCGAATGCCTCTCATTCTTTTGTCTGTGTGGAAACAGCTCTTCCAAAAGAAGCCGCCCTTCAGGAGTTTTGTGATGAGATCTGGTATGTCACTGCTGATAGGGAAGTAAGGGAAGAACGGCTTAAAAATTTCAGGAATTTTAACAAAGAAAAATTTGATCAGGTGTTATTGAATCAGCTTACAGAAGAAGAATATAGACAGTTGAGTACACATGTTTTACAAAACAATGATTCTCTGGAGAATTTAAAGGATCAGATAGAAGAATTAGTGCAGTTACTTTACGGAGGATACAAAGGATGATAAATAAAAAGTACCCGGAACATCTGGTTTTTGGCTTGGATATTGGTACCAGGAGCATAGTGGGCACAGTGGGTTATAAAGAAGGAAAACAGTTTATCGTGGTAGCCCAATGTGTGAGGGAACATGAAACCCGCGCTATGTTAGACGGACAGATTCATGATATATCCAAAGTATCCGAAACCATAGAAGATGTGAAGAAAGAACTGGAAGATCAGGTTGGCAGGCGTCTTACCGATGTCTGTATTGCTGCTGCGGGACGTGTTCTTAAGACAGTGACAGTTGAAGCAGAATATGAATTCTCAGGAGAAACGGTTGTAGGAGAAGAACATGTACATTCCCTGGATTTGATTGGTGTGGAGAAGGCTTATGATACTCTGCGCAAGGAGATGAAAGAAGAAAATATTCACTTTTATTGTGTCGGGTATTCGGTAATTCAGTACTATTTAAATGGCTACACGATTGGTAAATTGGATGGTCATAAAGCCAACCGTATCGGAACCAATCTCATAACAACTTTTCTTCCGGATGAGGTTATTGACAGTCTCTATGCAGCAGTTGAAAAGGCAGGTCTTTATGTTGCCAATCTGACCCTGGAACCAATCGCTGCCATCAACGTTGCCATACCGGAGAAGTTTCGTCTGTTAAATATTGCCATGATTGATGTAGGCGCAGGAACCTCCGATATTTCTATAACGAAGGATGGAAGCATCATAGCTTATGGTATGATACCTAGGGCCGGAGATGAGATAACAGAAGCTGTAGCAAGAAGATATCTGGTGGATTTTAAAACCGCTGAAAACATTAAGCAATCCTGCCTTAAGAAGAAAAAGGTTACATACAAGGATATTATGGGCATCAGTCAGAAAGTTACTACAGAAGAGGTAATTGAAGGATTAAAGCCAACCATAGAGAACATGACAAAATGTGTTGCGGATAAAATCATTGAATTAAACGGCGGGAAAGCTGTCAGTGCGGTATTTGTTGTAGGCGGCGGTGGTAAAATTCCCGGTTTTACAGAAGGACTGGCAAGATTCTTAGGTCTGGAGAAAGAAAGAGTAGCCTTAAGGGGAGAAGAAGTTCTGGGCGATGTTACCTTCCTTCAGGAAAATATCAAAAAAGACCCTCTTCTTGTTACTCCCATTGGTATCTGTCTGAATTTTTACGAACAGAAAAATAATTTTATCCTGGTCCAGGTTAACGGTGAAAGAGTAAAACTTTATGATAACAGTAAGCTTACCATTGCCGATGCTGCTATTCAGGTGGGGCTTCCCAATGAGTATCTTTTTCCTAAAAGGGGACAGGCCATCAATTATACGGTAAATGGTATAAAGCGCTTGGTAAGAGGTGAGCTTGGAGAAGCTGCCCTGGTAAAATTAAACGGTGAAATCGTTGGTATAACCCAGCGTATTGAACAGAATGATATCATTGAAATCAAAGAATCCAGTGTAGGTGCAGATGCTAAAATTACAATTGGGGAACTCTCTGAATATAAGAGCAATATTACTTTTATCTTTAATGATACCAGAATACTTTGCCCAAAATATGCAGAGGTGAATAAGAAGCTGGTAACTGAATATTACGAAATAAACAATGGTGATAATATTGAAATCTTAAATTACTATACATTAAAGCAGGTGCTGGAATTTATGGATATCGCCTATACCGGAACCATTTATGTAAACAATGTCCCTGCTTCAGAAGATGAAAAAATATATGAAAATTTCTCTATTAAATGCGAAATTTATGACTCCTTGGAAGCAATGCGGGCGGCACAAAGGCTGAGAGAAGATTATACCTTTGAAGCAGCGGAGGATGATTACAGTACTCTGGAAGGTGATGAGGGATTAACTTCAAAGGATGCCACAGAAACTCCGGAATCCTTAAAAACTATCTCTGTGAATAGTCAGGAAGATGAAAAAAGAGAAAATAACAATAAAGAAATCTTTATTATTGTAAATAAACAACCCGTAAAACTATCAGGTAAAAAAGACTATATATTTGTGGATGTTTTTGATTTCTATCCCTTTGACCTGACAAAGGTATTAGGCTCAGAGCTTGTTATAACGCTGAATGGAGAAAAGAGCGATTTTACAGCACCGCTTAAGGATAGTGATATTGTGGAACTTTACTGGGTGCAATAAACTTATTGACAAACAGGGAAGAATAAGGGATACTTTTCTTGAGTTATGTGAACTTAACAAACTTCGAAAGACTAGTAAGCTCGAGCAGGAATGGAGAGAATTATGAAGTTATGCAGTCTGGCAAGCGGCAGCAGCGGCAATTGTACTTTCGTCGGCAGCAGTCATGCCAATATACTCGTTGATGCAGGAATCAGCGGGAAAAAAATAGAATACGGATTAAGCTGTATAGATGTCAAACCGGCAGATTTAGAGGGGATATTAATAACCCACGAACACTCAGACCATATTCAGGGTATCGGAGTACTGGCAAGGCGTTATCACACCCCTATTTACGGCACAAAGGAGACTCTTTTGGCTATAAGCAGGATGAAAAATATGGGGGACATTCCGTCAGAACTCTTTCGTCCGGTATTACCGGATGAAGGTTTTTATATAAATGATATTTTAGTAGAACCTTTCAGTACCTCACACGATGCAGTCAATCCAGTGTGCTATACCTTTACTTCAGAAGGAAGAAAGATCGGCATGGCAACGGACCTTGGCGTCTATGACGATTATATCATATCAAAGCTGGCCGGTTCGGAAATCTTACTACTGGAAGCGAATCACGATGAGAATATGCTTCTTGCAGGTGCTTATCCCTATTATCTGAAACAAAGAATACTTGGGGCGAGAGGACATTTATCCAATGAGACTTCCGGAAAATTACTCGGAAGAATTCTTCATGAGAAGCTCCGCTATATTACCCTTGCTCACTTAAGCAAAGAAAATAATTTTGAAGATTTGGCATACGAGACTGTAAAGCTGGAATTGAATAAAGCGATTTCTGAGAACTCCTATGCCTTAAAAGCCGATTCTGTATTAAGTGTTGCCAAAAGAGATATTCCATCGGAAATGTTATGCACAATCTAATTCTGTGCCATTTGATATAAAGAAATACCCAATTCAACTACCTAATAAGAATATTCAATATTCGGGAAAATGGAGGAAATTATGAAAAAAACTATCATATCCGTTGTAGGGAAGGACCAGGTTGGAATTATTGCAAAGGTTTGCACCTATCTTGCCGGTAATAAAATTAATATTATGGATATTTCGCAGACAATTGTCCAAGGATATTTTAATATGATGATGATTGTGGATGCCAATGAAGCTACCAAAGGGTTTGATGTCATTGCTACGGAATTAGAAGAATTGGGAAAGGAAATCGGTGTTGTTATAAAAGCACAGCATGAAGATATCTTCAACATGATGCACAGACTCTAACAAACGGATAATCGGAGGTACCTATATGATTGACATGAATGAGGTTATAGAAACCAATAAGATGATTGAACAGGAAAACCTGGATGTCAGAACCATAACCCTTGGAATAAGCCTGTTAGATTGTGCTGATAATAACCTGGATGTATTAAATAAAAAGATATATGATAAAATAACAACAGTTGCAAAAGATCTGGTTGCTACCGGAGCTGCTATTGAGCGTGAATATGGCATACCTATAGTAAATAAGAGAATTTCTGTTACTCCAATTGCATTGGTAGGCAGCTGCGCCTGCAAATCTCCTGAGGATTATGTGACTATCGCAAAAACCCTGGATGCAGCGGCAAAGGTAGTAGGTGTGAATTTTATCGGAGGATACTCGGCCTTAGTTTCCAAAGGTATGACAACAGGCGACCGCTATTTGATTGAATCCATACCGGAAGCACTTTCTGTTACTGAGAGAGTTTGTTCTTCTGTTAATGTGGGTTCTACCAAGACAGGTATTGATATGGACGCTGTTAAGCTATTGGGTGAAATTATATTAAAGACAGCGGAAAATACCAAAGAAAGAGACTCTATCGGATGTGCTAAGCTGGTAGTATTCTGCAATGCTCCCGATGACAACCCCTTTATGGCAGGTGCTTTTCATGGTGTTACGGAAGGTGATGCCGTAATTAATGTTGGTGTCAGCGGTCCGGGAGTTGTAAAGAATGCACTAAAGCGTGTAAAAGGAGCGGATTTTGAGACTCTTTGCGAAACGGTTAAGACTACAGCCTTTAAGATCACAAGAGTCGGCCAGTTAGTAGCAAGGGAGGCTTCAAAGCGCTTGAATATTCCTTTTGGGATAATTGACCTTTCCCTGGCACCTACACCTGCGGTAGGAGACAGTATTGCAGAAATTTTTGAAGAAATGGGTCTTGAAAGGGCAGGAGCACCCGGAACAACGGCAGCTCTGGCACTTCTGAATGACAATGTAAAAAAAGGCGGTGTTATGGCTTCTTCCTATGTGGGAGGTTTAAGCGGTGCGTTTATTCCTGTCAGCGAGGACAGAGGTATGATTGAAGCTGTGCAGGTAGGTGCCCTTACCTTAGAGAAACTGGAAGCTATGACCTGTGTCTGCTCTGTGGGTCTTGATATGATAGCAATACCGGGAGATACAAAAGCAACCACAATCTCGGGGATTATAGCAGATGAGATGGCTATCGGTATGATTAATCAAAAAACGACAGCAGTCAGACTGATACCGGTAATCGGTAAATCTGTGGGAGAGATGGTAGAATTCGGCGGACTATTAGGATATGCACCGGTAATGCCGGTAAATCGTTTTGCTTGTGATGATTTTATTAACAGGGGAGGAAGAATTCCGGCTCCTATCCATAGTTTTAAAAATTAAAAATCAGCCCTGTATCAGCTGAATAAGGGCGATGTAATTCAGAAAGAAGGATGCAATATGAATCAGACATTAAAAGAACTTGATTATAAAAAAGTATTTTATTATTTTACTGAAATTTCAGCTGTTCCAAGAGGCTCCAAAAACAATAAAGCAATCAGTGATTATCTGGTGGAGTTTGCAAAAACAAAAGGGTTAGCCTATCGCCAGGATGAATATGAGAATGTAATTATGTTTAAGGGAGCTACACCCGGTTATGAAAATGCTCCCGCCCTAATCTTACAGGGACATATGGATATGGTGTGTGAGAAGACAAATGACTGTACCCATGATTTCTTAAAGGAAGGTATTGAGCTGTTTACAGAAGGTGATTTTATCCACGCAGACCGCACTACCTTAGGCGGTGATGATGGGATTGCTCTTGCCTATATTCTTGCTCTTTTTGATGATGACACCTTAGAACATCCCAGACTTGAAGCTGTTATGACAACGGATGAAGAGACTGGAATGGATGGAGCTATCGGCCTTGATGTATCAGATTTTAAGGGTAAGTTACTTCTAAATATTGATTCTGAGGAAGAAGGTATACTTCTAACTAGTTCCGCCGGTGGTTTAACAGCAACCTGTGAATTGCCTTTAAAACGTATCAAAGCAGAGGGCCTTAAGATAATTATTGCGATATCGGATTTACAGGGCGGACATTCAGGTGCCGAGATTCATAAAAATCATATCAATGCAACAAAATTAATGGCAAGGCTTTTATTTGAACTAAAAGGTGCTATGGATTTTCAACTGGTAGAGTTTAATGGCGGGCTAAAAGATAATGCTATACCTAGAGATTCTAAAGCAGAAATTGTAATAGATGCTGATGAATATGACCGCTTTGCCGATATTATAAGCGGCTTATCAAGGAAATACAAAAATGAATTTGTAACCAATGAACCTCATCTTAATATTGGAGTAATGCAGGGTGAAGAAGGCGAATATAAAATACTCCATCCTACTTCCTTTGAAAAACTGCTTTTTATTCTATTAAATACACCGAATGGTGTTCAGTGTATGAGTAATGATATTCCAGGATTGGTAGAAAGTTCCTTAAACCTCGGGATTTTTCACATGGAAGAAGAGAAGGCAATTATCTGCTTTTCAGTCAGAAGTTCTGTTAACAGCTATAAAGAATTCCTGGCAAAACAGCTTAATTATATCTGTGAATTCATGGGCGGAGAATTCGTAATAAGAGGACAGTACCCAGCTTGGGAGTATAAAAAAGAATCTCCCTTAAGGGAATATTTATCCAAAGTATATGAAGAGTTATATAAGAAGGCACCTAAACTCGAAGCGATTCATGCTGGACTTGAATGCAGCTTCTTTGCTGAAAAGATTCCTGGCATCGACATGGTATCCTTAGGACCTGATATGTGGGATATTCATACGCCGAAGGAAAGACTTAGCATATCTTCAACTATTAGAGTTTATCAATATATTGAAAAAGTGATTGAGGGAATGAAGAATTTATGAGTAAACGTAAGATGTATGGTCTCCTGACCTTTATTCTTTGTACTTTTGGCTTATTGGCACTGGTAATCTGTTATGAGACAAAAGGTTATCTATGGGGGAAAGAAGGAACAAACAATTCAATAGCAGGAGATCTTGCATCGGTGTCTGGCGGAGCAGATTCGGTAACGGCTGTGCCTGACAAAGTAACCCCGACAGCAGATGATAGTAAGAATAATGGGCAGAGCACTGATTCAGGAGAGAGCGTAACAGATACGGTAACACCTTCTGCTGCTGAAGAAGAAGGTGATATTAATCTGTTCTTTGCAGGAGATATTTATTTATCCGATGCAGTAGCAGCTGCTTACAAAAATAAGGGAATAGACGGTATAATAGATTCCAAGCTTTTAAAGGATATGAAAGATGCTGATATAACGATGGTGAACCAGGAATTTACTTTTAGTAAAGGCGGAAAGCGGGCTGAGAATAAACAGTTTACTTTCCGGGTAAATCCGGACTATGTCACTGCTTTTAAGGATATGGGTATAGATGTTGTAACTCTTGCCAATAATCATTCTATGGATTTTGGAACAGAAGCGCTAAAAGATTCCTTTGATACTTTGAATGGGGCAGGAATTGCCTATGTCGGTGCCGGGAATAATCTGAAAGAGGCAAGGAACATTCATTATGTTAAAGACAAAGGGAAGACATTGGCCTTTCTAGCTGCGTCCAGAGTAATACCCGAGTATAATTGGAATGCCACTGAGACAAAACCGGGTATGCTTACCACCTATGATCCGACCTTCTTACTGGAAGATATTAAGACTGCCAGGGAGAACAGTGACTATGTAATTGTATATCTTCATTGGGGAATTGAGAGGATGGATACTCCGAAAGATTATCAAAGAAACCTGGCAAAACAGTATATCGACGCCGGGGCTGATTTGGTGATCGGAAGCCACCCTCACGTCTTACAGGGGATGGAATATTATAAGGGCAAGCCTATTATATACAGTCTTGGTAATTATATGTTTTACAGCAATATTAAAAGTACCGCCGTCTTAAAAGTAACCTTAGATGAAGAGCTTAATTCAAAAATTCAACTGCTTCCTGCTTATGCGGCGAATGGGAAGACACAGCTTATATCGGATACAAACAAAGTTCGGGAATTCTATCAATATATGAAGAGTATCTCTTTTGATGTGAATTTTGGTGAAAGTGGTTATGCTTCCCTGAACAAATAACTGGTTACATATTACCTGTGAATCCTCTGTACAGACGGAATTCCTGTGGGGGAAAGCACGGTGTTATATATAAATGGGAAATGATGTAAAATGATTTTACAACAGCCGGACATCATGCTATAATAATACCTACCATAATATGGTAATTTGTGCTTAGGAGCCGCATATGCAAAAACCAGAGACAGGAACAAATGAAAATATCATTACAGAAGAGCTACATAAGACACTGGAAGAAGATCCACTTGGAATGCAGATACTAATCAGGGGACAGGAAGATGAATTGTTAAATGATATTACAGAAAGTCTGAAAGAACAAGTAGCTGCTGAAATTGCTCCCAAGGGGAAATTAAAACAAAATTCCCGTAAGAAGCATAGAGGGTTAAAGGCTGTTCTTGTGTCAGTTGTCCTGGCTATTGTAGTTATACTTGTAATAATTATTACTCCCTTTGGGCGTGGAATACTTTTTGATGCTGTTTCCAGTTATGCTTATGGAAAGATGGTCCATGATGAAAACAGTACCATTCATCAGGAAACATCGGGTCCGACTCTGACACCTACGGATGTACCGACTGCAACACCTACGGCTGCAGGTATAACCGAGCAGGAGGATAAGACCGTTAATATTCTTCTCTTAGGGGAAGAGGCCATTAATTCAGGAATTGCAAATGGCAGAACAGATATTATGATGATTGCAACCTTGGACAAGAAGGGAAAATGTATCAAACTTACTTCTCTTATGAGAGATATGCTGGTACAAATACCCGGATTTCGGGATAATAAATTGAATGCCGCTTATGAGTACGGCGGAGTACCTTTGCTTTATGAGACCTTAAGTACCAATTTTGGTATTCATCTGGATGGTTATATGCTGGTTGGGTTCGATACCTTTGAGGATATTATAGACAAGCTTGGTGGTGTTACCATAACATTGACCAGGAATGAAGCAGATTATTTAAACAGCACCAATTATATATCCAAAGAAGAATACCGACACGTTACAACTGGTACCCAGGTACTAAACGGCAATCAGGCATTGGGTTATTGCAGAATTCGTTATGTAGCCACAGGTGATCATGAACTGAATGATTTTGGCAGAACCTCAAGACAACGGATCGTGTTAAATGCTATTTATGAAAAATATAAAACCAAGAGTCTGCCGGAACTCGCCCTCCTTGCGAATAGCATCCTCCCTGATATTACAACAGATCTTTCAAAAGAACAGTTTACAACCTATCTAAAAGAGCTGACAGAAATCCAGGGAAATGATTTAATGACCTTACGAATACCTGCGGATAACATGTATGATGTGGGAACCGTCAGAGGGATGTCGGTCTTAATTCCTGATATGAAAGAAAATACAACTCTTTTACAGAACTTTATCAATGAAGGAACTGGAGATAAGAAGTAAGCAATAAGAAATCATTAACTATAATAAAAAAGATAAAGGAACAATAAGGTATCACTTAACGCAGACGAATACGGGTGTGTGAAGGATTCCATACTGTTTCTTTCTTTTTTATTTTCAGCTTTTATTAATCTGAATAAGATAAAACCATTAAAATTACAAAATAGTACATGAGAGATTATGCTATAATAAAATTGTTTAAATGCGTGGAGTGAAAATAATATAGATTAAACTGTAGGGAGAGAATATTGCATGAATAAACCAACACAAAACACAATGAAGCTCTGGTATAACAAACCGGCAGAGAACTGGGAGGAAGCATTACCATTAGGAAATGGCAGACTTGGTGGTATGGTTTTTGGAAATGTTTATAGTGAAAGAATTCAATTAAATGAGGATAGTGTCTGGTATGGAGGACCGATGGACCGTAATAATCCGGATGCTGCTTCAAACCTTCAGCGTATTCGCAGCCTGATATCCGAAGGAAGAATGAAAGAAGCAGAAGAACTCTCTGTTATGGCATTATCGGGAACGCCGGAAGGGCAGCGGCATTATGAACCCTTGGGTGATTTATATCTTTTCTTTCGCAATGAAAAAGGCTCTGTAATGGATTATTATCGTGAATTGGACCTTGAAACGGGTACTGTAAGAGTGGAATATTGCCTGGAAGGAGTTCATTATAAAAGAGAGATATTCACCAGTTATCCCCATGGAGCCATGGTAATAAGGTTAACAGCAGACAAAAGTGGTGCAATCTCTCTACATACACAGCTTTCAAGAGGCACTGCCCCCTGGAATTATGAACCCTTTAACACTCATAAATTCCGGTATAACGGAGGGTTTAATGCTTATGTAGACAAATCCTATGCCATTTCCCCGGATAGTTCTGTGATGGCGGGGCAATGCGGGGGTAATGAAGCAATAAGTTTTGCAAGTATGTTGAAGATTCAGACAGAAGGGGGCTGCGTTTCAACACTTGGCAATTCTGTTATTGTTGAGCGTGCAGATGCTGTTACCTTGCTGCTTACTGCAAACACAACTTATAGGGAAGCGGACCCTGTAAAAGCGTGTATGGGGCAGACAGAAAGCTTAGCAGCACTTTCCTACCAGGAGCTCTACCAGGCCCATAGCAAGGACTATGGAATATTATTCTCACGGGTACAATTGCATATCAATGATAATATTACAGGGATAGAAGATTCGGACAAGAGTTGTCTGCCTACCGATGTCAGGCTGGAACGGATGAAAAAAGGAGAAGAGGATATCGGGCTGATAAACCTGTTCTTTCAGTACGGCAGATATTTACTGATAGCTAGCAGCAGACCAGGAGCTTTGCCTGCCAATCTGCAGGGAATCTGGAACAAGGATATGCTTCCTGCCTGGGATAGCAAATACACCATAAATATTAATACTCAAATGAATTACTGGCCGGCAGAGACCTGTAATCTATCGGAATGTCATCTCCCCTTATTTGACCATCTGGAAAGGATGAGAGTTAACGGAAGAAAAACAGCCAGTATCATGTATGGCTGCAGAGGATTTATGGCGCATCATAATACAGATATCTGGGCAGATACAGCACCTCAGGATGTTTGCCTTAGCTCCACCTATTGGGTTATGGGAGCGGCTTGGTTATGCCTCCATTTATGGGAGCACTACGAGTTTACGAAAGACTTGGATTTTTTAAAGGAATCCTATAATACGATGAAAGAAGCGGTGGAGTTCATCATTGACTTTTTGATAGAAGATGGTAATGGCAATCTGGTTACTAGCCCGACTCTTTCTCCTGAAAATGAGTACCGTCTTCCAAATGGTGAAACGGCTGTAATCTGCATGGGAGCATCTATGGATAATCAGATAATACATGCTCTTTTCAATGCATGTATGAAAGCCTCCGTAATCTTAGAGACAGACAAAGAATTCCGTGAGGAGATGATAAGAATATCAGCCAAGGTACCGGAGATGAAAATCGGGAAATACGGTCAAATAATGGAATGGACACAAGATTATGAGGAGATCGACCCGGGACATCGTCATATATCTCATCTATTTGCTTTGCATCCGGGAAATCAGATTTCCGTAGAGAAAACCCCTGACTTAGCAGAAGCGGCAAAGAAGACACTGAATAGAAGGCTGGCAAACGGAGGCGGACATACAGGCTGGAGCAGAGCATGGATTATTAATATGTGGGCTCGCTTGGAAGAAGGAGAGAAGGCATATCAAAATATTTTAGAATTGCTTCGTAATTCAACCTTGCCAAATTTATTTGACAATCATCCGCCCTTTCAAATTGACGGTAATTTCGGATGCTCTGCAGGTATAGCAGAAATGCTGCTTCAAAGCCATCAGGAGGAGATTCATATTCTTCCTGCACTGCCTAGTGCCTGGAAAGAAGGCTATGTAAAAGGGTTAAAGGCAAGAGGAGGATATGAGATAGATATCAGCTGGAAAGAAGGAAATGCAAATGAGATTACAATTAGGGCTGCTTATGATGGAAAAATACGATTAAGAGTTAAAGATAAGACAGAGGATTTTAATGCTTTGGCAGGGATGACTTATATACTTGATAATAAATTGCAATGTATAAGTACTTATAAGAGATAAACTAACCCTGTCAGGTGGTATAGTTTTAAAAGACAGGCATATAATGTTAGGGACATTTCGTAAAACTGGTATGTGTAGAAAAATATACATACTGGGGAAAGCCTGGCGGTTATAGATAATAATCAGATAAAGAAAAAACTTCAAAGGATAAGTGCAGACAATCAAAAAAGAGCAAAAAAAGGGAGCCGATTAGGCAAACAGCAAAAAATTGCAACCGTTCCGGAAAATCCAATTAAGCTAAGCGCCGCAGAGATTACAAAGAAAATCAAGAAGCAAAGCAGCGTAAGGAATCAGATTAGAATTACCGAATATGAAGGGACATCCGTACGAAGATTACCCCTTTCTGAAAGAAAGATGAACAGGGTAATAAACAGTAATAAAATTCTGATTGGTGCTGTTTTAATACTTACCATACTTATATTGATAAGAACATTGTCCTGGCTGGATTCTTACAGCGTAAACAAGGCCTATAAGACCATAATAAGAGAAGGTATTAATTATGATTATTTTCGGAATATGCTGTTGCCTCAGGATTTATTGAGGGATATTAATGTATGTTATCAAAAGGGACAGGAAGAGGAAAGTGAATGTAAGGCAGAGTATGCTGCCATATATACCATGTTAAAGCAGAGTAATCTGATAAAGGGTGATAATATATCCGAAAAGAAACTTTATTATTTGCAGGATAAATTAAAGGATAATAAGTCTTTTCAGGAATTAACAGGGTACTATCAGACTTTACTATCAGATGTTAAGCTTTTTCCGGTAAAAGCAGAAAGCAAAGATGATATCGTATCCTTTGGAGATTCCTGGAATGAACTTAGAAATTACGGCGGTAACAGAAGACATGAAGGAACAGATATTATGCCAAAGGAGAATATAAGAGGAAAGTATGAGGTTATAAGTGCATCAGATGGCATAGTTGAAAGGCTTGGCTGGTTGGAGAAGGGAGGCTACAGAGTTGGTATTAGAGCTCCCCACGGAGCCTATTTTTATTATGCCCATCTGGACTCCTATGCTAAAGGCCTAAAAACCGGAGATATCATAAAAGCCGGAGAGTTTTTAGGTTATATGGGAGATAGCGGATATGGAAAGGAAGGCACAAAAGGTATGTTTCCGGTACATCTGCATTTTGGAATTTATCTGGACACGGCACTTGGTGAGACCAGTGTAAATCCCTATCAATGCTTACTTTATCTGGAGAAAAAGCGATAAAATAGGCCTTTTAATTTATTTCCACTATGCGGCAATTTGTGTTATAATAAGACTGGATTTATTTGATTTGTGATAAAAGCAGAAACAATTATGCAATCAATGTAAGTTGAATTCATTTATTTCATCAACTTATCCGACATCATAAATTAATATGTAAGAACAGGAGGGATACGACAGGGAACTTCGTATCCGGAAAGAGGTTTTAATGGAAATACAATTATGGAGAGAAATTCTGGACCCTTATGCCTTAGCAGTTGATGAACTGGTAGTAAAATTCAACCACATAATTGAAGAGTATAAGAAGAAAGGGGAATACTCGCCAATAGAACAGGTTAACGGAAGAGTTAAAACCATTTCAAGTATTCTGGGAAAGGCCCAGAAGAAGAACATCCCCTTGCAGGATATTGAAGATAAGATGGAGGATATTGCCGGTATTCGTATTATCTGCCAGTTCGTAGAAGATATAGAGAAAGTAGTAGAAATTATAAAGATGCGTACCGACATGCAGGTAAAGAGTGAGAAAGATTATATAACCAACATGAAGGCCAGCGGCTATAGAAGCTACCATATGATTATTTATTATAAGGTGGAGACCTTAAACGGTACAAAGCAGGTACAGGCCGAGATACAGATTCGTACCCTGGCCATGAATTTTTGGGCTACCATAGAACACTCTCTTCAGTATAAATATAAGGAAAATATGCCGGAACAGATTAGAACAAGACTTAGTAAAGCAGCGGATGCGATAATATCCTTAGACCAGGAGATGTCTTCTGTCAGAGATGAGATCATGGATGCTCAGAATTCTTTTAAAGTAAAAGCGAATATGGTAGCAGATATACTGACCAATATTCAGAATTTATATATGGTAGCGAATAAAAGAGAAGTTGTAAAAATACAGGACGAATTCTTTAAAATATATGAAACCGGTGACTTAGAACAGTTAGAGCGTTTTAATAGAGAATTGGACAAAATCTCCGAAGGATACCGGGCTCAGAGCCTCGGTTAAGTAAACTCGGAATACCAAATTACTGTCAGACCAAAAGGGATGGCAATAATTTTAATATGGAAGTATTAAATAGAAAGAGGAAAGAATGAAATTACCACAGACCTTTGAAACACGCATGAAAGAAATGCTTGGAGAAGAATATAAAGATTATGAGAAAACCCTGGAGGAGAAGCATTACAGCGGCATAAGGGTAAATACATTAAAGATATCGCCGGAAGAATTTGAAAAAATAGCTCCATTTTCAATTACAAGAATTCCTTGGATTAAAAACGGTTATTATTACAATCAAAATGAACAGCCTGCAAGACATCCGTATTATTTCGCCGGGCTTTATTATATACAGGAACCAAGCGCAATGACTCCCGCCAGCTTACTTCCGGTTACACCGGGGGATAAAGTGCTGGATATTTGTGCTGCTCCGGGAGGAAAGAGTACGGAACTTGGAGCGAAGCTTTGCGGCAAGGGAGTTTTGGTATCCAATGATATCTCCAATTCCAGGGCGAAGGCGCTTCTTAAGAACATAGAGCTGTTTGGTATTCGCAATCCGGTTATAGCCAGTGAAGCACCGGGAAAGTTAGTGGACTATTTTACGGAATATTTTGACAAGATTCTTGTAGATGCTCCCTGTTCCGGTGAAGGGATGTTTCGTAAAAGCCCTGCAATCATGAAAAATTGGGAACAATATGGTGTGGAGTATTATAATAAACTGCAAAAGGAAATCATTCTTCAAGCAGCGAGAATGCTGAAACCCGGAGGATATCTTCTCTATTCTACCTGTACCTTTTCAAAGGAAGAGAACGAAGGGACTATATCCTATTTATTGGAGCAATACCCCGAATTTCAGGTAGTGGATCCTCTTACTGACAACAGCGTGTCCTATGAAGGCTTCTCTCATGGAAGACCGGAATGGGGAAATGGAAGAGAAGAACTTAAGAACTGTATTCGTTTGTGGCCCCATAAGATAAAGGGAGAAGGACATTTTATCGCACTGTTAAGAAAAGGTGAACCCAAGGGAGATAGCCTGATTGCTGTATCCGGAAACCTTGGTAAATTAAAGATAACAAAAGAAGCAGAGGATTTTCTTTCAGAAATTCCCCTGCCCATAAACGAAGAAAATCTCTTGGTAAAAGAGGACAGGCTCTATCTTCTGCCAAGTGAACTCCCTGAGTTAAAAGGACTTCGTCTGCTCCGTCAGGGGCTTTTACTGGGAGAAATGAAAAAGGGACGTTTTGAGCCCAGTCAAGCGCTGGCAAGTGCTTTGTATAAAGGGGATTACCATAAGGTTATTGATCTGCCGGGGAACAGTGCAGAAGTAATCAAATATCTAAAATGCGAAACCATTGAAGCAAACAGTACAAAGGGTGACGGTTATCATTTGGTTACAGCCGATTCTTACTCTCTGGGCTGGGGAAAGCTAGCCAAGGGTTCTTTGAAAAATAAATATCTTCCCGGTTGGAGATGGATGTAATATCTTCATAAATACATGGAAGTTAGTAAGATAGACGGCAATACAACAGATGGGAAGTAACAGAGTATAGGCAGTTAAGGAAAACAACGCGGGCTTAGAAAGGAAATTACCGGAATATGGGTGAATATCTTCGTTTGGATAAATATCTTGCAGATATGGGAATTGGTACCCGTAGTGAGGTAAAAGGTTATATCAGAAAAGGTCGTGTGAAAATAAACGGGCAGGTGGCAAAGCAGCCTGAAAGTAAAATCACTTCAGAAGATAAGATTACCTTTGATGAAAGAGTCATTTCTTATATAGTGACAGAGTACTTTATGTTAAATAAACCGGCAGGAGTAGTCTCTGCCAGTAGAGATAAATTTGCTTCCACTGTGGTGGATTTGATTGAAGAAGGAAAGAGAAAGGATCTTTTTCCTGTGGGAAGACTGGATAAAGACACGGAAGGGCTTTTAATTATTACAAACGACGGAGATCTTGCACATAGATTACTCTCACCTAAGAAACATGTAAAAAAGTTATATTTTGCCAGAGTACAGGGACGAGTAGCAGAGGCAGATATTAATAGATTTCAGGAAGGCATAAATCTGGAAGAGGACTTTACGACTCTCCCGGCTGAATTGGAGATTATAAGTTCTGGGGAAGAGTCAGAGGTCCTTGTTACCATCAGCGAAGGCAAATTTCACCAGATAAAGCGAATGTTTGAAGCGGTGGGAAAGGAAGTCCTTTATTTAAAACGATTACAGATGGGAACACTTGCTCTGGATGAAAGCTTAAACCCGGGAGAATATAGAAAGCTTACCGATGAAGAAATACAGCTATTGCAAAATCAGCATTGAAGCTCAACATAGATGTTTATTTAAATAATAACACATTTTACTTTGCTGATTTGCTGATGGAAAATATCCAGTGTATTGAAGTATGGAGGACTAGTTAGATGACATTAAAAAAGGAGATATTTCAAGGGATAGAAGCGGTTCTGTTTGATTTGGACGGAACCTTAATAGACTCCATGTGGATATGGGAGGATATAGACAGAGAATATCTTGGGAAGTTTGGGATAGATTTACCTGATGACCTGGAGGAAATGGTTCAGGGAATGAGCTTTTCAGAAACAGCGGAGTATTTTAAGAAACGCTTTCATATTCCTCAGCCCATAGAGGAAATCAAGGCGGAATGGAATAGGATGGCATGGGATAAGTACTCCAATGAAGTGCCTTTAAAAGAAGGAGTGCTGGCTTTTTTAGAAGAATTGCAGCAACAGGGAATTCGCATGGGCATAGCCACCAGCAATTCAAAAGAATTGGTGGAGCTCGTTATCTCAAAGTTGGGGGTAAAGGAGTATTTTCATTCCATCAGAACTTCTTGTGAGGTGGCAAAAGGAAAACCCTCCCCGGATATCTACGAACTGGTTGCAAGGGATTTAGGTGCAGCAGCAGAAAACTGCCTGGTATTTGAGGATATTATTCAAGGGATACAAGCCGGAAAAAACGCAGGGATGCGAGTATGCGGTGTTTATGATAAAAATTCGGAGAGAGATGCTGTAAGGAAAAGAGAAGAAGCAGATTATTATATCAATTCTTATCTGGAGTTAGCATGACCCCCATGGAGGATTATTAGTAAAATGAAGACTATTATAGCAGGTAAGAATGAAGCTGGGCAGCGTTTGGACAAATTACTGTTTAAAGTATTAAAAAAAGCTCCTAAAAGCTTTGTTTATAAAATGCTTCGTAAAAAGAACATAACCTTAAATGGAAAAAAGGCAGAAGGCTCTGAGATGGTTAATACAGAAGATGAAATAAAACTGTTCTTATCCGAGGAGACCCTTGAGAAGTTTTCTGATAATTATAGTAATCCCCTGCCGCAGATATCCTCTGAGGATGGGGTTCCTGAAAACCTCAAGGAAAATTTTCAGGTGGTCTATGAAGATGCCAATGTGCTAATCGTAAATAAGCCTGCAGGAATGCTCTCCCAAAAGGCGAAAGAATCAGATATTTCTCTGGTGGAACATGTAATTTCTTATCTGCTGAATACAGGATGTATTACACCAAAGGAGCTGGAGACCTTTAAACCCGGTATCTGTAACCGTCTTGACCGGAATACCAGCGGGTTGGTAGCGGCAGGAAAGACCTTAGCGGGATTAAAGACACTATCAGAACTTTTTAGGGAGAGAACCCTCTCAAAGTATTACCTCTGTCTTGTAAAAGGGGTGGTAAAAGAAGATAAAAAGATAACCGGTTTTCTTATAAAAGATGAGAAGACTAATCAGGTCAAAGTTCTTGCGAAAGCAGCAGATAATGCGGATTATATTGAGACGGAATATACCCCTCTCCAAGGCAATAAGGATTATACTCTGTTAAAGGTGAAATTAATCACCGGAAAGACCCATCAGATCAGAGCACATTTAAGCAGTATCGGCTGTCCCATTATAGGGGATGGCAAATACGGAGATAAGAACATAAATGATAAGTTTAGGCAGAAATTCAGACTAACCCACCAATTGCTCCATTCCTATGAGATGATATTTCCAAAGAATATACAGGGAGAACTTAGCAATCTTTCCGGTCTGCAGCTGACGGCTGAGCTTCCTGATTATTTTATCAGGATTATAATAGCATGTATAAATAAAGATTGAACTTTCGACTTACTCTTTACCAGAAGAGATACCTATAGCACAAAACCTTTATGGGCTGGTTAAGAGTAAGCTTCGAAAGTTCAACTTATATTGAGAAAAAGGAGGAAAAATAATGCCTTCATGGAATTCCAGAGGTCTTAGAGGCTCCGCACTGGAGGAACTGATAAACCTTACTAATACGAAATACAGGGAGAAAAATCTTGCTCTCATTCAGAAAATTCCTACACCTATAACACCCATTACGATAGACAAGGAAAACCGTCATATAACGCTGGCTTATTTTGAAGAGAAAAGTACGGTGGATTATATCGGTACAGCACAGGGAATCCCGGTATGTTTTGATGCCAAGGAATGTGCCAGTGATACCTTTGCCCTTCAGAATGTCCATGAACATCAGGTGGAATTTATGAAGGATTTTGAGAAACAAGGAGGGATTGCTTTTCTCTTAATCTATTATTCTAAAAGAAATTATTATTACTACTTACCCTTGAAGGATTTACTGGTATTCTGGAACCGGGCGAAAGAGGGAGGAAGAAAGAGCTTCCGTTTCGAAGAGCTTGATGCTGATAACACGATATCCTGCATGAACAGTATATACATACATTATCTGGTCAATATTGCGAAGGATGCACAAAACAGAGAAAAGCAGCAGTCTTGTTAAGCCTAAAAGAAAAGGTTGACACAAAGTATGCATTGTATTATAATTGTTTCACATCTTTCTGCTAATGAATTATCACGTTACCACAATGAAGCGAATGTGCTAGATTGTAATTTCATAGAGTATTTTGCAGGATCTTACATAAACTATTTGAATTAAGAATCGGGAATCTCATATTTAATATTGATTTCGATTTTATCATGGATACAGAAAGAGATGGGTTGAAAGAAAATTTTAGAGGAAAGAGTATGCCGCAGATTCCTTCTTTCAATCATAAGCGGCGGGGAACCAAAGCTGTCAAAGTGATGCTTTTGATTCCGACAGGTATGGATATGAACGATAAACTGTTGCATACACCGGAAGGTGTCAGAGATATTTACAACCATGAATGTGAGAGGAAGCTTCATATACAGAGGAAGCTCCATCATGTGATGGAACTTCACGGTTTTCGGGATATACAGACGCCAACCTTTGAATTCTTTGAAATTTTCAGCCAGGAGAGAGGTACTGTTCCTCAAAAGGATATGTACAAGTTCGTTGACAGAGACGGAAACACCCTGGTGCTAAGACCGGATATAACACCGTCTATTGCACGGTGTGCCGCTAAATATTACAAAGAAGAAAAGCTTCCCATTCGTCTGTGCTACATGGGAAGTATTTTTATAAATAACACCAGTTATCAGGGAAAGTTAAAGGAAGCTACCCAGCTTGGAGCGGAGCTTATCAATGATCCTACCGTTAATGCAGATGCGGAAATGATTGCATTAACCATTGAATGTCTGTTAGAAACCGGGCTAACAGAATTTCAAGTTGAAATCGGAGAAGCAGGTTTTTTCTATGGATTGACGGAGGAAGCCGGTTTTACAGAAGAGGAAGAAGCTCAGCTTCGAAATCTGATTGAAGAAAAGAATATGTTCGGAGTGGAAGAACTCCTGTCAGAAAAAGAAATCAGTGAGGAGTTAAAGAGTGCCTTTCTGACCCTTACTGAACTGTTTGGTTCCACAGAGCGGCTCTTGGAAGCAAAAAAAATCACAAAAAATGCAAAAGCATTAAAAGCTATCGAACGGTTAGAAGAAGTATATGAGATACTTACTCTATATGGACTAGAAAAATATATTACCTTTGACCTTGGAATGCTCAGCCAATACAATTACTATACCGGAATTATTTTTAGGGCTTATACCTATGGCACCGGAGATATCATTGCCAGCGGAGGAAGATATGATAATCTGGTTGGACAATTTGGTAAGGAAGCTCCGGCTATCGGAATCGCTATTTTGGCTGACCAGCTTATGTCAGCCCTTACAAGACAGAAAATTACAATAGAAACCAACGACAATAACACCTTAATACTGTACCGCAAAGCTTTTCAAAAAACAGCTATTTCCCTGGCGAACCGTTTTCGCAGTCAAAATATGAATATAGAACTTATCACTTTTGAAGAAGGGGACTCCCTTACAGAGTATAAGGAATATTGCAAAAGAAACAGTATAGGCGGTATCCTGTTCTTTGAAAAAGAAGATTTTGTAGAAGTAATTAATTCTCAAACCGGGGAGATTAACACAGCAAAGCTCTCGGAATTTTTAGCCTGATAAATAGTATATAAAGTATGGGAGAACATGCGGATGAGATATCTGACATTTGCACTGGCCAAAGGAAGGCTGGCAAAAAAGACAATGGGAATACTGGAGCAGGTAGGTTATACCTGTGAAGAAATGAATGATCCGGATTCCAGGAAATTGATATTTGTAAATGAAGAACAGAAAATTAAAATATTTTTAGCAAAAGCAAATGACGTCCCAACCTATGTGGAATACGGGGCAGCTGACATCGGGGTGGTCGGAAAGGACACCATCCTGGAAGAGGGGCGAAAGCTCTATGAGGTCATTGATTTAGGCTTTGGCAAGTGCCGCATGTGTGTGGCAGGACCTGCTTCAGCCAGAGAATTGCTGCAGCATGGTGAATTAATTCGTGTGGCAACCAAGTATCCCAACATTGCGAAGGATTATTTCTATAATAAAAAGCATCAGACCGTGGAAATCATCAAACTAAACGGCTCCATAGAACTTGCCCCTATTGTCGGATTATCAGAGGTTATTGTGGATATTGTTGAAACCGGTTCTACTCTAAGAGAAAACGGACTGGAAGTCCTGGAGGAGATATGTCCTCTCTCAGCCAGAATGGTGGTAAATCAGGTAAGTATGAAGATGGAACAGGAACGAATCAATAAGCTCATAGCGGATTTACGAGAAGTTCTTGCCAGAACAAAATAAAGCATGCCTGTAGCTCAAAGCTTGCAGACTTAGAGAAGGGATGGTTATTATTATGAGGATAGCAAAGCTAGAAAAAGAGATAAAAGAAGATATTCTGAAGAATCTTTTAAAAAGAAGTCCCAACCAGTATGAGACCTATGAAAAGGCAGTAATGGAAATCATAGAGGAAGTAAAAATCAATAGAGATGCTGCCCTTTTTGAATATACCAAGCGTTTTGATAAGGCTGATATCAACGAAACGACTATCCGTGTAACCTCGGAAGAAATAGAAGAAGCCTATCGTCTGATTGACCCAAAGGTTGTTGAGGTTATTCGAAAATCTGCCGAGAATATCAGGGCTTATCATATAAAGCAAAAACAATACAGCTGGTTTGACAGTGAACCAAACGGTATTATTCTGGGACAAAAGGTTACTCCGTTAGCAGCAGTCGGGGTTTATGTACCTGGTGGTAAGGCAGCGTATCCCTCCTCTGTATTAATGAATGTAATCCCTGCTAAAGTAGCAGGTGTTAAGAGAATTGCCATGACCACCCCGCCGGACAGCGAAGGAAAGATTTATGCCGGAACCCTTGTTGCCGCAAAAGAAGCTGGTGTTACGGAAATCTATAAGGCAGGCGGTGCCCAGGCTATAGCAGCCCTTGCCCATGGCACTGAGTCTATACAAAAGGTTGATAAGATTGTAGGACCCGGTAATATCTATGTTGCATTGGCAAAAAAAGCAGTCTATGGGCATGTAAGTATTGATTCTATTGCAGGCCCCAGTGAGATTCTGGTTCTTGCCGATGAGAGCGCTAATCCAAGATATGTAGCCGCGGACCTTTTGTCCCAGGCAGAGCATGATGAGTTAGCAAGTGCAATTCTAATCACGACCAGTGAAGCTTTAGCTTATCAGGTATCCGATGAAATCAAGAGATTTACTGCAGTGTTATCCAGAAAAGAAATTATCGAAAAGTCACTTGAGAATTACGGTTACATCCTAATAGCTTCTGACATGGAAGAGGCGGTGGTGACTGCCAATGAGATAGCTTCCGAACACCTGGAGATACTTACGAAGGACCCTTTTTCCATTATGACAAAGATACAGAATGCGGGAGCAATCTTTCTTGGAGAGTATAGCAGTGAACCTCTAGGCGACTACTATGCGGGTCCCAATCACGTTCTTCCTACCAATGGAACAGCAAAGTTTTTTTCACCATTGAGTGTGGATGATTATATTAAGAAATCCAGTATCATTTCTTATTCCAAAGAGGCTCTGGAACCGGTATATCAGGATATTATCCGCTTCGCCAAGGCGGAGGGACTTACTGCCCATGCCAATTCCATCGCAGTGCGTTTTGAAGAGGAGGAATAGGGATGGAAAGAATAAGCAGGATAAACAGGAAAACAAAAGAAACAGATATAACCCTTACAATTAATCTGGATGGAACCGGAGAAGGAAAGATAAATACCGGAATCGGCTTCTTTGATCATATGCTGGAGGGATTTGCAAAGCACGGTTTCTTTGACTTGGAAGTAACTGCAATTGGGGATCTGTATGTGGATGGACACCATACCGTAGAAGATACCGGTATTGTATTAGGTCAGGCAATCCGACAGGCTTTGGGTGAGAAGAAAGGGATTAAAAGGTTTGGGAACTTTATGCTTCCCATGGATGAATCTCTCGTTGTATGTGCTATAGATTTATCCGGCAGGCCTTATCTGGTCTGTGAGCTTGGAGAGCTTGCACCTATGGTGGGAGAACTTGATACGCAATTGATTCAGGAGTTCTTCTATGCCTTATCCTATAGTGCCGGTATGAATCTTCATATTAAGAAGATTCACGGCAGCAATACACATCACATTATTGAAGCAGCTTTTAAAGCTTTTGCCAAGGCACTGGATGAAGCAGCTTCTTCTGACAGCAGGATAAAGGATGTGCTTTCTACGAAAGGAATGATAGAAAAGTAAGGATGGAGACAGTTATGGAGAAGAAAATAATACCATGGATTGTTTATGATAGAGATAATGCAGAGGAATTTCTAAAGCAGGGAGCAGAGTTTGAAGCCTACGGTGCAGATGAACTCTATATTAAATGCGACTCTAAAGATTATACTGAGAAGGAGGAATTCTTAAAGGCTTCTGGGGAGCTGGCGAAACAGGTAGATATCCCGATTATAATAAATTATAAACTGGAACGTTTTGAAGACGTAAAAAAGGCTCTTTATACGGGAGCAAAAGCCATGGCAGTGAATGCATGGGACTTCATGGAGGATAGTTTGTCAGTCGGAGCTGGAGAGATAGAGGAGCTTACGACTGTAAAAGCGTTAAAGGAAGCTTCAGCACGCTTCGGAAAAGATAGAATTTATCTTGTTATTAACGAAAAAACTGAAAACAGCCTGATAGAGTCAGTAAAAGAGTTTGTATCAGCTATTATAGTAGATAATAATTGGAAGGACTTCGTTCCTAAGTCAGAGCTTCCGGTATATATACAAATAACTGAACCGATACAGCAGGAGAATGAAGCCAAAGACAGAAGTCAGGAACTCTTTAAGCTCACAAAGCAGGCTCTTTTGGAGGAGAATACCCTGGGTATTCTTACAGACTTCTCTCAGAGGGAGGAGTTAAATGCTTTTAAGAGAAACTTAAAGGCAGAGGGTATCCTGGTTAACACCTATGAAAGCAGTATACCCTTTTCGGAAATGAAGAAGAACAATGACGGGCTTTTGCCGGTAGTAGTCCAGGATTATAAAACGAAGGAAGTCCTGATGGTGGCCTATATGAATGAGGAAGCCTATAATATGACGGTAGAAACGGGAAAAATGACGTATTATAGCAGAAGCCGCAGCAAACTATGGATAAAAGGTGAGACTTCCGGTCATTTCCAGTATGTTAAATCCCTGACAGTGGATTGCGATAAAGATACACTTCTTGCGAAAGTACGTCAAATTGGGCCTGCCTGCCATACCGGAAGTCCTACCTGCTTTTTTGAAGAAACTTATAAGAAACCTTACGATGATATTAATCCGCTTACCGTATTAGATGAGGTCTTTCAAGTCATTATAGACCGTAAAGAGCATCCCAAAGAAGGTTCCTATACCAATTATCTTTTTGATAAGGGCATTGATAAGATACTAAAGAAGTGCGGGGAAGAGGCAGCGGAAATCATAATCGCCGCCAAGAATCCGGATTCCTCAGAGCTTAAATACGAAATATCCGACTTTTTGTACCACATGATGGTGCTCATGGCAGAATGCGGACTGGACTGGAAAGATATAATAAAGGAATTGGCTCATAGGCGGTAAGCTCATATGAAGAAAGCTCATAGGAAGAAAGCATTAGAATTCAAGGATTTTGCTTAAAAGTTCAGTAACGAGTTTTAGAGTTAGATTCATCAATCATTGAAAAATCAAAAATATGGGAAATAATACTTGATTTCCCTAGATAGTAATGATATAATACTTAATTGAGAGTGTAAAAAGATTTGGAAGGAGTGGACGAAAGTCCACTCTTTGTATTTATAGAAAGGTATGGTGAAGATGGCAAAGAAAGAAGAATATGAACAGAAAACAGAGCGGTTGTTAGAGCCTATCATGTCCGAACATCATTTTGAAGTAGTGGATGTGGAATATGTAAAGGAAGGAAGCAACTGGTATCTAAGGGCTTACATCGATAAACCCGGAGGAATCACCGTAGATGACTGCGAATTAGTCAGTAGGGCATTAAGTGATTTATTGGATAAGCATGATTTTATACCGGATGCCTATATTTTAGAAGTCAGCTCACCAGGCCTTGGAAGACAGCTTAAGAAGGAAAAAGATTTTAAGAGAAGCCTTGGCGAAGAAGTGGATGTAAAGCTTTATAAGGCAATTGAAAAACAGAAGCAATTCACAGGTATTTTAAAGGCTTATGACGAAGAGAAGATTACACTGGAATTTGAAGAGGGTGAGACATTAGAAATCCCAAGGCAAAATATTTCCTTAATACGCCTTGCATTCGATTTTTAACATTGTTTTATAAGACCCGCATTAAAGGATAGTGAAAATAAACCCCGTTATGCAGGAGAAAAGAGGAGGATTCGCAGAAAATGAACGGTAACAAAGAGTTAATTGACGCATTAAACCAGATTGAAAGAGAAAAAGATATCAGTAAGGATATTCTGTTAGAAGCCATGGAGAACTCGCTGGTGGCTGCCTGTAAGAATCACTTTGGCAAGGCAGACAACATCAAAGTTAACATAAATAGAGAATCAGGTGCTGTAAATGTCTATGCTGAAAGAGAGATTGTAGAGACAGTAACAGATCCGGTTACTCAGATAAGTGTTGTGGAAGCCAGATTGAAATTCCCCAGAAATGATATCGGTGACATCGTTAGTGTGGAAGTAACTCCTAAGAATTTTGGACGTATTGCTGCCCAGAAAGCAAAACAGGTAGTGGTACAAAAGATCAGGGAAGAAGAAAGAAAGGTACTATACAACCAATATTACAGTAAAGAAAAAGATGTGGTGACCGGTATTGTACAGCGTTATGTAGGAAATAATGTAAGTATTAATCTGGGAAAGGTAGATGCTGTGCTTGCTGAAAATGAGCAGGTAAAGGGAGAGCATTTCAGACCCACCGACCGAATAAAATTATATGTTCTGGAAGTAAAGGATACTACGAAAGGCCCTAAAATCACCGTATCCAGAACCCATCCGGAATTGGTGAAGAGATTATTTGAATCAGAAGTAGCAGAAGTTAAGGACGGAACCGTAGAAATCAAGAGTATTTCCAGAGAATCCGGCTCCAGAACAAAGATAGCGGTTTATTCCAATAATCCGGATGTAGATCCTGTCGGTGCCTGTGTTGGTATCAACGGAGCCAGAGTAAATGCGATTGTAAATGAGCTCAGGGGAGAAAAGATTGATATTATCAATTGGAGTGAAGATCCGGCAATCCTCATAGAGAATGCTTTAAGCCCTGCAAAAGTTGTTGCGGTTTCTGTAGATGTAGCGGAAAAGAGCGCCCGTGTTATCGTACCGGATTATCAGCTCTCTTTAGCTATCGGTAAGGAAGGACAGAATGCACGTCTGGCAGCAAGATTAACAGGATTTAAGATTGACATCAAGAGCGAGACCCAGGCTGACGAAATTGGATGGTAAGAGTATGGCAGCAGTTAAGAAAATTCCTCAGAGACAGTGTATCGGCTGTGGGGAAATGAAGAATAAAAAAGAAATGATCCGTGTGATCAAAACACCGGAGGATATTATATTGCTTGATACTACAGGTAAAAAGAACGGCAGAGGCGCATATCTGTGCAAATCGGAAGAGTGTTTTTTGAAAGCAGTTAAGAGCAAAGGCCTGGAAAGGTCCTTGAAAGTAAATATTCCTGCTGAGGTGTATGAGGAATTGAAGAAGGAGCTGAATGGACTTGGCATATGAAAACAATAGCGCAAAGACAGAACAGGGCATTGCAGGTAACACAAATAATACCGGAAATGCAAGCAGTGCAAGTATTGAAAAAAAAGTATTTTCTTATATTGGCTTAGCAGCTAAGGCGGGAAAACTGGTAAGCGGTGAATTCATGACGGAAAAGGCCGTAAAAGAAGGGAAAGCGAAGCTGGTTGTAGTTTCCGAGGAAGCATCGGATAATACGAAAAAGATGTTTACCAATATGTGTACTTACTATAAAGTGCCGATTTACTTTTTTGGCGATAAGACAAAACTCGGTCATGCTATTGGAAAAGAATTCAGGGCTTCCCTGGTTCTCTTAGACAAAGGTCTGGCTGATGAGGTAGAAAAGCAACTGAACATGTTAATGATTGACGCGGGCGATGAAAGCATCCAGTCATGATAAGTGGAGG
Source organism: Anaerocolumna chitinilytica (assembly GCF_014218355.1). Classification (NCBI taxonomy): domain Bacteria; kingdom Bacillati; phylum Bacillota; class Clostridia; order Lachnospirales; family Lachnospiraceae; genus Anaerocolumna; species Anaerocolumna chitinilytica. The sequence goes on along the minus strand of NZ_AP023368.1, from coordinate 3,623,955 downwards.
TAGTAAGTATGGCAAAAATAAAAGTATACGAGTTAGCAAAAGAAATTAATATACACAGCAAAGATATTGTGGGCTTTTTAAATGGAAAAGGCGTGGATATAAAGAGCCACATGAGCAGTATCGACGATAAGGAGATTAACATGGTAAAAGGGCATTTTGCTCCGCAGTCAGGTCAGACTGAAAATAAACCCTCTGTAGCAGCTACAGGATTGACAACAGAAATCAAAGAGAAGAAGACGGAGACTGCACCTGTAAATCAGTTTAACAGACCTCAGACAACTTCATTTGGAGGACAGAGTACACAAAGAACTGGTTCCTCTGAACATAACAGTAATACACAGGGATCCCATAATTCCTACCAGAGACAGGACGGCGGCCAAAGGAACTACGGCGATAACGCAGATAGAAACGCACATTCTCAGGGTGAAAGAACAGAGCAGAGTCAAAGACCGGATAGGGAAGGCTTTACCCGCGCACAAGGTAGTCAAGGCTCTCATACCCAAGGGCAAGGCGCTAACAGATCCTCTTATCAGGGTCAAAGACAGGACTATGGCCAAAGACCGGATAGAGAAGGCTTTACCCGCGCACAAGGTGCTCATGCACAAGGAGCCCAGGGTTCCCAGGGACAAAATTCTTACCGTCAGGGACAAAATAATCAAAACCGCCCTTACAATAATAACCGCCCTCAGGGACAATATGGCACTCAGGGACAGGGAGGCAGCACAAGACCCCAGGGTGACAGAAATGGTCAAGGCTACCAGGGTAATTCACCAAGACCTCAAGGCGAGAGAACCGGTCAGGGTTATCAGGGTAATTCACCAAGACCTCAAGGTGAGAGAACCGGTCAGGGTTACCAGGGTAATTCACCAAGACCTCAGGGTGAGAGAACCGGTCAAGGTTATCAGGGTAATTCACCAAGACCTCAAGGTGAGAGAACTGGTTATCAAGGAGGCGGTAACCGTCCTTATGGGAACAATAGCCAGGGACAGTATAACAGAAGTTATAATGGCAATAATCAGGGACAGTATAACAGAAATGATGGCACTGGAAGCCAGGGACAGTATAATAGAAACAGTGACGGAACAGGAAGCCAGGGACAGTATAATAGAAGTTATAACGGTAACAATCAAGGACAATATAACAGAAATAATGATTCCCAGAACAGACCGGCAGGAAATGGTCAGGGAAGACCTTATGCAGGAGGCACAAGACCGGCAGGAGGCGGAGGTTTCCGTCAGGGACAGTATGGCGGCAATTCTGCTAACCGTAACGGTGGTCAAGGATTTGACCGATTTGGTGGCATGAATAAGGATAAGGATGAGCCGAATGATACAAGGAGAAGAAGCAGTTCTAATACCAGAACAGACTCCGCTAAGAAATTCGATGCACCGATTGGAATGTCAAGAAGTGATTCTGCCAGTGTAAGAAACAGCAGGGCTAATAAAAATCCGAAAAATGCAAAGAATAGTTATGAAAGACACATTGATAATGAAAACAACGATGAGATTAAACTGCCTAAAAAAGGCCAGTTTATTAAACCCAAGGCCATATTGCAGGAGAACAAGGAAGATGAAATCAAGACAATTATCCTTCCTGACATACTGACAATTAAAGAATTGGCAGATAAGATGAAGATGCCTGCTGCAACCCTTGTGAAAAAACTGTTCCTTTCCGGCAAAATGGTATCAATCAATCAGGAGATCACATTTGAAGAAGCTGAAAGCATTGCTATAGAGTATGAGATAATAGCAGAGCATGAGGTGAAGGTTGACGTTATCGAGGAACTTTTAAAAGAGGAAGAAGAGAATACAGATACTCTTGAAAAAAGACCTCCTGTTGTCTGCGTAATGGGTCATGTTGACCATGGTAAGACTTCTCTTTTGGATGCTATCAGAGAGACCAATGTTACATCTCATGAAGCAGGTGGTATTACACAGCATATTGGTGCTTATGTAGTTGAGGTAAATGGAGAGAAGATTACTTTTCTTGATACACCCGGACATGAAGCCTTTACCTCTATGAGAATGCGCGGCGCTCAGTCAACTGATATTGCTATTCTGGTAGTTGCTGCAGATGATGGTGTAATGCCTCAGACAATAGAAGCTATCAGTCATGCAAAAGCAGCCGGTATTCAGATTATTGTTGCTATCAACAAGATTGATAAACCTAGCGCAAATATTGAAAGAGTGAAACAGGAATTAACAGAATATGAGTTGGTTGCAGAAGATTGGGGCGGTGATACCGTATTTGTTCCCGTATCCGCTCATACAAAAGAAGGCATTGAGCAGCTTTTGGAAATGATTATTCTTACAGCCGACTTAGTAGAATTAAAGGCTAATCCTAATAGAAATGCCAGAGGTATTGTTATTGAGGCAGAGCTTGATAAGGGAAGAGGTCCTGTTGCTACTGTTCTTGTTCAAAAAGGAACCTTACATGTGGGTGATTCCATTGCCATCGGTTCTGCTTATGGTAAAGTTAGAGCTATGATGGATGATAAGGGAAGAAGAGTAAAAGATGCAACTCCTTCCACACCTGTTGAGATTCTGGGTCTTAACGAAGTACCCGATGCAGGTGAGATCTTTATTGCTACTACAACTGAAAAAGAAGCCAGAGCAATATCAGAAACTTATATTTCTCAGGGCAGAGAGAAGCTGCTAGCTGATACAAAAGCAAAACTATCTCTTGATGGATTATTCTCTCAGATTAAAGCAGGTAATATCAAAGAGCTTAACATTATTATCAAGGCTGATGTTCAGGGTTCTGTGGAAGCAATGAAACAAAGTTTATTAAAACTTTCCAACGATGAAGTTGCAGTTAGAGTAATACATGGTGGTGTAGGTGCAATCAATGAGTCCGATGTTAACCTTGCCAGTGCTTCTAATGCCATTATCATAGGCTTTAATGTAAGACCTGATAATGTGGCAAAGGAAAAGGCTGAGAGTGAAAAGGTTGATTTAAGACTGTATCGTGTCATTTACAATGCCATTGAAGATGTTGAAGCAGCTATGAAGGGCATGTTAGAGCCTATCTTTGAAGAGAAAGTTATCGGTCATGCAGAAGTAAGGCAGGTATTTAAGGCTTCTGGTCTTGGATTAATTGCAGGTTCTTATGTTTTAGACGGTAAGATTCAAAGAGGCAGTTTAGCAAGAATCAGAAGAGAAGGAACGTTGATCTATGAAGGCAGCTTAGCTTCCTTAAAGCGTTTCAAGGATGATGTAAAAGAAGTTGCTACAGGATATGAGTGTGGTCTGGTATTTGAAAAATTCAGTGATATCAAAGAATTTGACCAGGTAGAACTCTATATAATGGAAGAAGTTCCTAGAAAATAAGAGATATACAATGCGCCATGGGGAAATGGAAATTAGTTCCTTATGGCGCAAACCTTAACAAAGATAACAGTTAGGAGTCTATATGAGAAAGAATAGTATTAAGAACACAAGAATTAACGGAGAAGTTCAAAGAGAATTAAGCATGTTAATCAGCCGGGAGATTAAAGACCCCAGAATTCATCCAATGACTTCCGTGGTAGCTGTGGACGTGGCTCCAGATTTAAAATCTGCAAAGGTATATATCAGCGTACTTGGTGATGAGCAAGCTCAGAAAAGTACTTTGGTTGGATTACGCAGTGCAGCTCCCTATATGAGAGGACAACTTGCAAAAACCATTAATTTAAGAAACACCCCTGAATTAATTTTTGTAATAGACCAATCCATCGAATATGGTGTTAACATGTCACATTTGATTCATGAAGTAACAAAAGATTTACCAAATGATGAAGAAGAGACAGAAGAAGCAGAGGATGAAGAGTTAGAGGAAGAAGAGGCCGAGGAAGAGACCAGTGAAGATTCCAGGCTGGAATAGTTGGTGTATAAGTATTATCCTACACAAGAACTTGAAGTGATTAGAAAGGGGTAGGTGATTCGTATGGATTTGTTAAAAGAAGTGGGGAACGCTAAATTGATAGGAATAGCCGGGCATATGAGGCCGGATGGGGACTGTGCCGGTTCCTGTCTGGCCCTATACCGTTATTTGAGTCAAGCAAAAAAAGATGCGCAGATAGATTTTTATCTGGAAGAAATACCGGAGAAACTGCGTATTACAAAAGATGCTGCAAAAGTAAAGCAGAGTTACAAAGAAGGCAGAGTGTATGATATCTTCATTTCTCTTGACAGCGGAAGCCTTGATCGGTTGGGGTTTGCAGAAGAATATTTTAAGAATGCAAGAAAAACAATTAACATTGATCATCATATCAGTAATACCAACTTTGCTCAGATAAATCATGTTGTGGCAGATGCCAGTTCAACCTGTGAGGTACTGTATGAACTAATGGACAAAGCTTATCTCAATATCGCTATTGCAAAAGCACTTTATATGGGAATTATTCATGACACAGGTGTTTTTAAGCATAGTAATACTACAAAAAGGACGATGGAGATAGCAGGAAGTCTTATAGAAATGGGAGTGCCTTTCTCTGAAATGATAGATGAAACTTTTTACCGGAAGGATTATCATCAGAACCAGATTCTTGGAAGATGCCTTTTAGAAAGCATTTTATTATTAGACGGAAAATGTATAGTATCTACTCTTAGCCGGAAAATGATGGAGTTCTATGAGGTAGAGTCTGCTGACCTTGATGGAATCATTGATCAGCTCCGTATTACAAAGGGTGTTGAAGTAGCTATCTTGATCTATGAAGTAGATTTTCATGTGTATAAAGTAAGTATGCGATCCAATGGAGCTGTTGATGTCAGAAAGATAGCGGTATACTTTGGCGGTGGTGGTCATATTATGGCTGCAGGCTGTACCATGCATGGAACTCTTCACGATGTAACTAATAATCTTACACCGCATATTGAATTCCAGCTAAAGAACTGATTAGGATTGGAGTACTACCTTGATAAACGGAATAATAAATGTATATAAAGAAAAAGGTTATACCTCGCATGATGTAGTAGCTAAACTGCGTGGTATCTTAAAGCAGAAAAAAATAGGACATACAGGTACCCTGGACCCTGATGCAGAAGGAGTGTTGCCGGTCTGCCTTGGTAACGCTACTAAGCTATGTGATATCCTAACGGATAAAAGTAAAGCCTATCGTGCAGTGCTGCTTTTAGGAATAACCACTGATACCCAGGATATAACTGGTAAGGTAATGGAAGAAAGAGCTGTTACTGCCGGTAAAGAAGAGATATTAGAAGCAATTCTTTCCTTTAGAGGTAGCTACGATCAGATTCCACCCATGTACTCAGCCTTGAAAGTTGGTGGAAAACGCCTTTACGAACTGGCCAGAGAGGGTAAAGAGATACCAAGAGAGTCCAGAAAGGTTGAACTACATAGTATTACCGTTGAGAGTCTTGATATGAACACAAAGGAAGCTGTAATTGTTGTAGAGTGCTCAAAAGGAACCTATATCAGAACCCTTTGTCATGATATCGGTGAGAAGCTTTTATGCGGCGGCTGCATGAAAGCGCTAACCAGAATACGTTCAGGTGAATTTGATATTACGGAGAGTCTGAAACTTGGAGAGATTGAGACAGAGTACAAAAATGGAACATTGGATGAACACGTTAAAAGTGTACCCGCTATGTTCCCTGAGTATGAGTGCGTTACCGTAAAGAAGGAGTTTGATAAGCAGCTTTACAATGGAAATTTCTTAGTTCTGAATCAGTTGGAACAAGAGAAGATTAATGTATCCAATAACAAAGTACTTGTTTATGACGGAGAAAATAACTTTGTGGGTATCTATGAATACTGCCCGGAGCAAGAGATAATTAAACCCTATAAAATGTTTTTATAAAAGACATTATACACACTCAATTGAAGCAGTTTAGCAAGTAAGATTGCGAAATGCATGGAGATTAGGTTGAAAACAAAACAGTTTTTTCAACTGCAGATTCAGGAATATTCAAACATGGATTGGATATTCACGAAAGAGGTTAATATGGAATATATAGCTGGAACAGCAGATTTTCATTTGGAAAAAAGTGCAGTTACTCTTGGGAAGTTTGACGGACTGCATCTGGGCCATCAGCTTTTACTGAATAAGATTACAGAGCAGAAAAAAAAGGGATTAAAGGCAGTTGTGTTTACCTTTTTCTATCATCCTGTTAATCTGCTTTCAGATAGAGAAATGGAATTAATCTATACGGAAGAGGAAAAACAGCATATCTTAAGAGAATATGGTTTGGATGTCATGATTTCCTTTCCTTTTACCGAAGAGACCAGATCCATGGAACCCGAGAAGTTCATTGAAGATATTCTTATCCATAAAATGGATGCTAAATATATTGTTGTAGGTTCTGATTTTTGTTTTGGCAGAAACAGAAGAGGAAATACTAAGATGCTTCAGGAATATGCTGATATTTATGGTTATGAGCTTGAAATTATCGAAAAGAAAACCATTGAAAGTGAAGAGATCAGCAGTTCTTGTATCAGAGAGCAAATTAGTAAAGGGAATATGGAAAAAGTTACGAAGCTTCTTGGAAGATCATTTTCCGTTATGGGAGAAGTTCTTCATGGCAGGAAAATCGGCAGAACCATTGGTTTTCCAACTACAAATTTGATACCGGAGAAGCAAAAGCTGCTGCCCCCCGATGGTGTATACATCTCTATTACCACCATTGACGGAGTGGAATATCCCGGAATCACAAACGTAGGTCATAATCCTACAGTAGGAGTTACACCAGAGAAACGAGTGGAAACCTATCTCTTTGACTATGACAATGATTTGTATGGAAAGTATATACAGGTGTCATTTCTGGAGAGAATGAGGGGAGAAGAAGTATTTGGGTCTCTGGAGGAACTGAAAGCTCAGATGGATAAGGACCTTATGTATGGCAGAGAATACTTTAAAATCTAGAGAAAGCAGAAAACTGAAACTATAATAATCTAAAGCACCAGTGCTGTGAGTAAACAGCACTGGTGCTTTTTCTTTGCAGGAATATTGTTTTACATGTCTATTTAATCAGAGTGAAAATCTCAAATTTTCTTTTTCCTATTACCTGATGTTCTAATCTTTTTATACCGGTTTGTGAGAGCTTTTGACCCTTATCCATGGAGACAGCTATGATTGTATTATTAGAAGCAAAATTTCTTAAGCTATTAATTAATTTATCCAGGCAATCGTCATTACCATGCCATTCCACTAAATGCCCGTAAGGTATATCTGTAATTATGATATCGGGAGAGAATATCTGAGGAGTCAGATTTAATGCATCAGCCTGAAAAATCTTTATAGATATGTCTTTCTTTAAGAAGAGGCCTAATCGATCTGCACTTATTTGGGCATCCATATGGGAGCTTTTCGAGTATTTAAGATACAATTCCTGAAGCTCATGCTTTCGTCGTGCTAATCCTTCCTTTGTTAATAGGGATAGGTTCTTCTCGGCTGTCGTAAGCATATTTTCATCGATATCACTGCCAACGATAGAAGAGATAGACCGTTGATTTAAAAATCCAAGAACAGTTAAGGAATATCCTCCGCCGCAACAGCAATCATATAAGCATAAATCTTCTTTCTTTTCAGAATAAGAGAGACATCTGCCATATAGCTCATTGATTAGACGTACTGGATAATTAGGGACGTTTTTCGCATTGTAGAATACACGTCCACTTGCAAAATCCTCATAATTTTGGTTAACTGCATATTTATAGTTCATTCTTCATTCCTTTAATCAGCTTCCTTCTTATGAAGGCGTTTTCAATATTTCAATTTAAGTGATACTTGATAGTATCATACAAACTGGTGATACCTGCAGTGATTTCATTTTCCGAAAGATTCGCATAACCTAGAAGAATTCCTGGATAACTGCTCTTGTTCGGGGTAATGTAATGTCTGTTTAATCCATAGAGTTTAATACTGTTATCCCCCGCCAGGGCTAGTAACTCAGATTCTGAGAGGGAAGTCTTAAAGTAAACTACCAGGTGAAGACCTGCATTCTCACCTTCAATGATAATCTTATCCTGAAAGATTTTAAGAGTCTGAAGCAGCAAATCATGCTTATTCTTGTACAGAGTACGAATCTTATTAAGATGCCGTTCGAAATAGCCATCGCTCAGAAAATGGGTTATAATATACTGATCTACTCTTGAAACGGTGGAAGAAAACATACCAAGATATTTTTTGTACAATAATAATAACTCTTCGGGCAAGACCATATATCCTACACGTATGGCTGGTGCAATGGCTCTTGAAAAAGTACCAAGGTATATTACTTTTTCAAAGGAGTCCATGCTCTTTAGGGCAGGAATCGGCTTTCCTTTATAACGAAACTCACTGTCATGATCGTCTTCAATGATATAGCGTTCTTTTTTTAAGGCTGCCCAGGCCAGCAGTTCCTGTCTTCTCTTTACAGGCATTACGATTCCTAAAGGATACTGGTGAGAGGGAGTTACATAAACAACATCTGCATCTGTACTAAAGAGGTTGTCCACGCAGATACCATTCTGGTCCAGTTCAATGGGAATTACATCATACTGCATTCCAATGAAAATTTCATATGCCCTCTTATAGGTGGGATTTTCCATGGCAATTACATTTTCCGTTTGACGGGTGTCTGATAGGGAGGTGCCTGAGGAATCCGAGAGAGAGTCAAGCTTTTTACGGTTGAATAGTCTTGATAAAAGCAGCAGTAAGTAATCTGTTCCTGCTCCTACAATAATTTGATCTGCGGAACATATAACACCTCTTGAACTGTAAAGGTATACAGCGATAGCATTACGCAGAGATTCGTCTCCTCTGCTGTCGCCTAATAGAAACAACTCATTGTTGTATTCGCTCATACAATCCTTTGAGAGCTTTCGCCAGGTATTATAGGGGAAACTGTTAATATCAATTGCAAAAGGCGAGAAGTCAAACTGACAGGATTGTTTTATCTGCTTTTTTACTTCTTTTTTTATGACAGGCAGGGTTGGTATGGAAGTGAGTGCGGAAACCGCAGCGACGTAAAAGCCACTCTTTGGAACCGATTCAATATAACCTTCCGATACCAGCTGAGAATAGGCCATATCCACGGTGTTCCGGCTGATAGTAAGGTGTGCGGCAAGACTTCGTGCGGAAGGCAGTTTAGAACCCTTACTTAGCCTGTCATCCTTGATTTCATTCTTAATATAGGAATATATCTGTTCATACATTGGAACAGCAGATTCCGTATCTATTGGCACAGAGAGCATGAGAAGCCTCCTAATTTGAGAAAATATTATACAGCATCAAGTTTATCACCATCTATATGAAAGATACCAATTTCCTTATAGTGATTAATTTTATAGTTGACGGTATCCAGGCTCTTTTCCAGTTCATTCATCTGCTGTAAGATATGCTGTTTATGCAGTAACAGCATGTCCTTACGAATCTCTGCAGTTTCCTCGCCTTTTAGACATAGGTTCATGAATTCCTTGATATTCTCAATAGACATTCCGGAATTCTTCAGGCAGCAGATTAACCCAAGCCAGGCTATATCATTATCAGAAAATTTGCGGATTCCGGACGGGGTGCGCTTTACCAAAGGAAGCAGTCCTTCCTTATCATAATAACGCAGGGTATATATAGACAGACCTGTTCTCTCAGAAACTTCTTTAATAGTATACATGAGAATTCCTCCAGTTATCAGATTGTGTAAAGGTCCATATTAGGGCTGATAACACAATAGTTTTCTTAAACCATAACATACTAACTCCCTAGTGTCAATCAGTCCGTATTATTACTAAATGTGAGGATATGAGAAAGATATGAAAGAGTTTACAGAATATAAAAGTTGACACATCAGGGAAGTAGGGTAATTCACAGAATAAAAGCTGGATGTTAAGTCTGATAGGTTCTATATTAAGTAAGAACAGAAGACTCCGTAAGATCAGAAATGCTGTTTCGAATAGTAGCTTCCTCTTTAACATCCGTTAAAAGTACCAAAAGGTCACCTTCTTTTAGAATCGTGCTGCCATTTGGGATAAATTCCTGGTTCTCTCTTTTTACTGCTATTAAAAGGCAGTTATCAGGCATTCCCAGTTCTTTGATTTTTTTATCGGCTGCAGGTGAGCCATGATGTATGATTGATTCAAATGTAACCTTACTATTGACGTCCATCCGCATATATTCCGAACCTATGTTATGAATCAAAGAATGCAGCAGCGAGTCATAAATCGGAGCGCTCTTTAACATATCTGCAGTCATATATGAAATAACGGAAACTACTGTAAGGGGGAGCAGAGTAGTTACGGAACCAGTCATTTCAGCTAATAGAATAATACCAGTTATTGGTGCTCGTACGATAGCACTGAAAAATCCACACATGGACAGAGTAACCAAAGTGTAGAAAACATTTTCCGGAAGACCTAAGTATTGGATAGAAATCTTAGCGGTAATACCACCAGCCAGGGCACCCATGACCAAAAAGGGAAAGAATATGCCACCTGGGGCTCCAGAACCAAAGGATATGACGGAAAAAAGAAATTTTAGCACCAAAGCAAAAAGCAGGAACAGAAGACCGGATTTAAAATTAATTTTATTGATTAGAACATGTCCTCCACCGCATACAAAGGGAAAGGTGAGACCTAGAATACCTGCCAGAAGAAAGGGAAGCAAAAGAATGTAGCGACCTATTAATTTCTGCCCTTTTTTATATAATTTCTGGGATAACAAAATTGATTTATTATAAAAAAATCCAAAAATACCAAGAAGAATTCCTAAAAGAAGCAAGATCCAATAGCTCTTAAGCGGTATATCAGCAAATTGACCGAATAGAAAAACAGGAGCAGTTCCAAATATCAATTTAGAAACATAATCAGCGACCACCGCGGAAGCCAGAGCTGAAAGACATACGATTGGAGAGAAATACTTATATATTTCTTCCAGGGCAAACAGGGCACCGGCTAACGGAGCATTAAAAGCAGCGGCCAGTCCTGCACCTGCACCACTGGCAATGAGAATCTTCTTTTCAAATTTGGTTTCTGAAAACTTATCAGCAAGGCCTTCAGCTACAGAAGCGCCTAACTGAATGGATGGGCCTTCCCTGCCAAGGGATAAGCCGGCCAGAATTGCCAGGATACCTCCTGCAAATTTTCCTATCAGAGTAGAGAGCCAATTCTGAGTTATGTATCCTGATATTATCCCTTTTACCTGTGGGATACCACTTCCGCTGATTAAAGGATATCTTTTAACTAGAAGCATGGTCAGCAGTCCCAAACCTGCCAGCAGTATAAAGAGGAAGGGAATTAATTGGAGGTGGTTCCGAATGAAATGATATGCAGAAAAGGAAGCGAATTCTGCTTTCAGCAGTAGAAAACGATAAGCACTGGATATTAATCCTGCAAGAAGCCCTGCAATCATACTTTTAATAATAATACTCATTTGCCTTGAATATTCCCTTACTGCCTGACTATAGTTGTTTGTTTTTTTCATATATACTCCATTTTATAAATCTAATATTAAAGAGGAATCATTTTTTAAGAAATGTCCCAACATAAAATTATAGACCTGTTACCTAGATGCCTCAAGTAACATTTTTACTAAAATTTTATATTTATTTATTAAATTTTAAGAAAATTCGTAATGATATTATTGTGGTCATAAAATTTAGTAGAAAATCATTTGACCTAGAGTTAACTCTATGGGATATAGTGTATTTAGAAATAATATTACGAATCACAGGGGGTTTTGCAATGAATTACAGAAGTTTTGGAAAGTCTGGTTCTTTGATTTCAGCTTTAGGTTTCGGATGTATGAGATTTCCGGAATATGAAAAGGATGGTAAATGGTATGTTGATGACGAGAAAGCGATACCTATGCTTTTAAAAGCATACGAAGAAGGTGTCAATTATTTTGACACTGCGCCATATTATTGTCACCACAACAGTGAAATTACAGTTGGTAAAGGACTGAAAGGAATCAGAGACAAGGTCATGGTTTCTACTAAGATTCCGGTGGATAGATGTAAGGAATCCGGCGATTACAGAAGATTATTAGAGAAGAGCCTTAAAAAACTGGATATGGAGTATATCGATTACTATCATTTCTGGGGACTAAGTAAAGAAGAGTTTGATAAGAGTGTTCTTGGTCTTAATCTTTTAGAGGAAGCAAAGAAAGCAAAAGAGGAAGGACTGATTAAGCATATTTCCTTCTCCTTTCATGATAAAGCAGAGTATATCAAGTATATTATTGATAAGGCAGAGGAGAGAGGCATTCCAATGGAAACCATGCTGGTTCAATACAATCTTCTTGATAGAAGCAATGAAGAAATGATTCAGTATGCTGCTTCCAAAGGACTTGGTGTTGTAGCTATGGGACCGGTAGGCGGCGGCAGATTGGCAGCTCCGACAGATCTTTATACAAAACTTACAGGAAAACCTTCCATATCAACCTATGAATTGGCCTTCAAGTTTGTTCTTGGAAATCCATACATGAGCTGCGCCTTATCCGGCATGGAAAATATAGATATGGTGGAAAAGAATGTAGCTATAGCAAGTAATGCAGAAGGACTTACCGAGGGCGAATGGACACAGCTTGGAGAATCTGTTGAGAAATTAAAGAAGTTCAGTGAACTTTACTGTACCGGTTGTGCTTACTGTCAGCCATGTCCCGCAGGTATCGATATTCCTAAGATATTTAATATGTACACCTATCACAATGTTTATGGACTTACTGATTATGCTAAAAATGAGATGCAAAGCTATAAAAAGAATGAAGGTAAAACCATTGCAGATTGCAAGGATTGCGGACTCTGTGAAAAACAATGTCCTCAGAGCTTAAAGATCAGAGAAGAATTAAAAAGAGTGGAAGAAGTATTGATTGGCAAGTAAGGCTAGTTAGTATTAAAGAAAGAAAACCGGCAAGAATATTTTACGGGTAAAAATAAAGGAGGTAATGATGAAGGTACTATTTATTGGCGGAACCGGAACTATAAGCACTGCCATTTCAAAAGAGCTTATCAAAGAAGGCCACGATTTGTATTTATTGAACAGAGGCAGCAAAAATGCCGTATTTGACGGAGAAGTAAAAGAATTGATAGCTGATATCGCGGAGGAAGACAAAGTTGCTGAGCTGATTAAAGGCCATAACTTCGATGTAGTCGCAGACTTTATAGCATTTGTGCCGGAACAGCTTCAGAGAGATTACAGACTCTTTAAGGATAGAACAAAACAGTTTATATTTATAAGTTCGGCATCTGCTTACCAGAAACCTTTAGGAGATTACCGCATAACGGAAGGGACGCCACTCTCTAATCCTTATTGGGAATATTCCCGAAATAAAATAGCCTGTGAAGATTATTTGATGAAGCTTTACCGTGAAGAGGGATTCCCGGTAACCATTGTAAGACCCAGCCATACCTATGATGAGAGGAGTGTTCCTGTAGGTGTTCATGGTGCTTTGGGCAGTTATCAGGTAATAAAGAGAATGCTGACAGGCAAGAAAGTCCTTATACATGGTGACGGCACATCGTTGTGGACCTTAACCCATAACAGCGACTTTGCAAAAGGGTTTATCGGACTGATGGGTAATCTTCATGCAATTGGGGAAGCTGTTCAGATTACTTCCGATGAGACACTTACCTGGAACCAGATTCATAAAGCAATTGCGGATGCTTTGGGTGTGGACTTAAAGGCATACTACGTCTCCTCCGAATTCCTGGATGCAGTAAGTAATCAGGATTATAAAGGGGCATTAATAGGTGATAAAGCCAATTCCGTGGTATTTGATAATTCTAAAATTAAGAGGCTGGTTCCCGGGTTTACCTGTACCAGACGATTTGACCAGCAGGTTAAGAACATAGTAGAATATGTACTCAGTCATCCGGAATGCCAGAAGGAAGATGAAGAATTCGACCTGTGGTGTGATAAGGTAATTGATACATTGGAAAATGCGGCAAAAGTTATCAGAGGTTAAACAGTTTATAACAGAAAGATTGCAGGAAGGAAATTAAACCCAAATCAATCTTTCTGTTTTTTTTACTATACAACCTGAAAATAGTAAAAATACGACAAATATTAACAAAATATATTTACATATTATAGCAATTAGTGTATAATATTCCTTGCACGGAGGATTCAATTACATAAAAGATGGCTGAACCCAAAATCCCCTATATTCTGGATTTCAATATCATGATCGCGCGGCATGATATGAAATAATAAATGAGAAGGAGATATATTTATGTTAAGAAAAGGGAAAATGGTAAGCTTGTTGTTGGTTTTAGCTCTTATTATTTCCATGCTGCCTTCGGTGAGCCCAAAAGCTGCTACAAACTGGTCTTTGGTTTGGAGTGATGAGTTTAACGGAAGCAGTCTGGATACCTCCAAATGGACGGCAGAGATAGGAACAGGTGTTAAAGGATGGGGTAATAATGAGCTGGAGTATTACACTGACCGTTCACAGAATGTTACAGAGAACGGTGGAAATCTTGTAATAACAGCCCTGAAGGAATCTTACGGAGGAATGAATTATACTTCTGCAAGAATCAAGACACAAGGAATTAAGAGTTTTACCTATGGGAAGATAGAAGCTAGAATCAAGCTTCCTTCCGGCCAAGGAATTTGGCCTGCTTTTTGGATGTTGGGTGATAATATTACATCCGTTAACTGGCCGAAATGCGGCGAACTTGATATTATGGAACGTGTAAACAATAATGCATTTGTGAATGGAACCGCTCACTGGGATTCTAATGGACAAGCTGATTATGGACTGACCTCAGGTTCTCTTGATTTCTCTCAGTTCCATACCTACTCTCTTGAATGGGATGCTAGTTATTTAAGATGGTTTGTTGATGGTACTCAGTTCTGCGAGATGTACATTCAAAATGGTACAGGCGGAACAGAAGAATTCCAGAAACCTTTCTTCTTGCTCTTAAATCTTGCTGTTGGCGGAGACTGGCCCGGAAGTCCAAACAGCTCAACTGTTTTTCCGGCACAAATGCTGGTAGATTATGTTAGAGTATATCAGGCTCAGTCCAATACCTCACCTATTGTGAGTGGCGGAATCTATACTCTGGCAGCTAAATGCAGCGGAAAAGTTTTGGATATCAAAGATAATTCTACTGCTGATGGAGCAAAGACACAGCAATGGACCAACTATAGCGCAAATAATCAAAGATTCCGTATCGATGATATGGGAGGCGGGTATTATAAACTGACTGCTATACATAGCGGTAAATGTCTGGATGTTCCCTATGGAGCAGCTACAGAAGGCCTGCAACTCCAGCAGGCTGCGGATAATGGTAATGATGCGCAAAGGTGGAAGATAGTAGATGTGGGAGGTGGCTATTACAAACTGGTATCAAAAGCTACCGGATTTGCAATGGACGTTTCCAACTCATCTACAGCGGACGGAGCGGTAGTGCAGCAATGGACGGATAACGGCACAGATGCCCAGAAATGGTATCTGACTAAAGTTCAATAGTAGTAGAAAAGCCTGGAATGATGTGGATCGGTCCCTGTCAGGCAGACGGGGGGCGGTTCATATTCCGGGCTTTTATTGTAGCAGAAGGTTAGTTTTTCTAAAGGGGACGGAAATTTGCACAAAGCCGAAAGACTCATGCGCTGGTTCCAAGGCGCATTCGTTCTTTCGGCTTTGTGCAAATTTCCTGTAAATATATAAATAAGGTTTGGCGTTTCTATTATAGAATAGTGAATATTAGAATGGACTGATGACAACGGGCTGAAGTTGTTTTCCTTCGAGAGCACTTTCTAAGGTAAGCGTTAGCAGGTGAGTATGAGCTATCATGGATTTGGGTTTTCCGGTAGGACTATCCTGACCGAAGGGAACAAAATAGATATTTTTTTGATTTAAGAGGGTACCGATATTTTTTAAGTTATTACCAAGAGCATCGTTGGTGGCAATGGATAAAACCAGTGGCTTGTTGTTGCGGATGTGAGCTTTGGCAGCCATTAAAACGGGAGTATCGGTAATACCGGTAGCCATCTTAGCTAAAGTATTGCCGGTGCAGGGAATAACAGCCAGGATATCAAACATTTCTTTGGGGCCGATAGGTTCGGCATCCTCAATGGTAGTAATAGGTTCATGGCCGGTTAGCTCAACTAATCTGCGGCGAAAATCCTCTGCCTTACCGAAACGGGAATCAATTTTCTGAGCATTAAAGGAAAGAATAGGGTATACATTGGCATCTTCTCTTAATAGTTTTTCAATTTCTTCAAAGGTTTTATCAAAAGTACAAAAAGAACCGGTTAAAGCGATTCCAATGTTTTTATTATGCAATGACATAAATACCTCATTTCCGGAGAAAAATCTGTTCTAAAGAGATGGTTCTCCAAGACTACTTAATAGATAACTGGTTAAAAAATCTGCGCTGGCCTTGGGGGCATATTTTCCCGGGAGACCAAGACTTAACTTAGCGGTACGGGACAACTCCTTAGCTGAACTAAAATCAACTCCGCCAGGTGCGGAAGCAATATCAATGATAACCACATCCTGTTTGGTTTTAGATAAGAGCTCTTTATTTAATACCGGGGCAGGGATTGTATTAAAAATATAATCAAAGTCGGATATTACAGCTGAAAGTTCCGTCAATGGCAGGGCGTGGAAGGAAGAAGTTTTTGCCTGGGCCATAGCAAGAGGAGCTCTTGCAGCAATCGTAACTTCACCGCACAAGCCCTTTAATTTTTCAGCAAGGGTCTTTGCACATCTTCCATAGCCTAGTATCAGACAGGAGCTTCCATGAAGATTGCCGCTGCCGTTAATAATAGCTTCTGCTATGGTTCCTTCTGCCGTAGCAATGGTATTAAACAGGGTGATTTCCTCTTCTTCCATAAAATCATTGTAATAAATATCATTTGCTTCACAGAAATCCTGAATGTTCTTGGTAAAACATCCACCGTAAAGCTTATGGCCTTTCTTTAGATGTTTGCAAAGAATCTCAGGAGTCAAATCTGTTTTGGTATCCACGGATAAGATGTGAACGCCATTTTTGGTAAAGGGTATGGGGGTTAGAATAACTCTACTGGAATCTATTGCTTGGGCCAAAGATTTAGCATGTTCCATGCTGTTTTTATCACATAGGTTCTCAAGACCATATAACAACACAGAAAAGCCCCGGGAAATTAAATTATTAGCCATATAGACCTGCCTTAAATCTCCGCCGATAATGGCAAAATCATAAGTCATAGAATTCATTTATGAGCCTCCGGGATGCATATAAGCTGAATAAATCTTAACTAAAATACAACTTATACAGAATTGATTTAGATAATTTCAATATATGGCACTTTTCTAAAAAAGTTCGCTAATAAAAGGAAGGTCTTAAGAACAAATAATGGAATAAATCGACATTTAGAAAGCCTCTTGACAATCGAAGAATTTCTGAATATACTAAAGAAAAAAGAAAAGCTATGAAGAGAAAAGTAATCTATCGGAAGTTTACAGAGAGCTCCAGTTGGTGGGAAGGAGCAGCGAAAGACAGACGAAACAAGCCTCGGAGCTTCATACGGATCGGTCATATACTTAAGCCGTGATGCTATGACGTAGGTCTGCGTTATAAGACTAGAGTATGTTCGTACTTAAAGAGGTTAATATGGTGACATATTAATAAAAAATAGGGTGGTACCGCGATAGATTCGCCCCTGTAATTACGATTGCAGGAGGTGTTTTTTTATACCCTTTTTCAGGGAAAATTAAATTAATGAAATAGACAGCAGGAAAAAGTAAGATACTAAAAGATAAATTGAAATACAGATGGAATAGATGCAAAGAGGAATTGTGACAGATTCCTGAAAATCCATTCGAAGTGAATAAGTGGGAACAGAGTTCATGACAAAAGAAAAACAATGAGAAAGTAAAAGGAGAATTAATATGTTTGGAAAAGAAAATACCCGTCCGGAATTTCCCAAAAGAGCAGTTATCACAGCCGGGATGCCATATGGAAACAAGGAGCTGCATTTTGGCCATATTGGAGGCGTGTTTGTTCATGCGGATACCTTTGCAAGATTTTTAAGAGACAGAATTGGTGAAGAGAATGTTATCTTTGTATCCGGTACTGACTGCTATGGTTCACCCATATTGGAAAGCTATCGTAAATTAAAAGAAGAAAAAGGGGCAGATTACAGCGAGACAATCAAGGACTATGTAAGGAAAAACCATAATCACCAAAAAGAAACCCTTGCAGCCTATGAAATCAGCTTAAGTCTGTATGCAGCATCTGCTCTTGACAGAGCAGGCGAGATTCATAAGGAAATGTCACAAGAAATATTTGATACACTGTATAAGAATGGCTTCCTGGAGAAATTAGCAACTCCCCAATTCTTTGATCCGGACTTTGGAGTATTTCTAAACGGAAGACAGGTAATCGGAAACTGCCCGATTGAAGGCTGTGCGTCAGAGAAAGCCTATGCTGATGAGTGCTCTCTGGGTCATCAGTATATGCCCAGTGAACTTTTAAATCCTAAGAGTACCTTATCCGGCAAAACACCGGAAGTGAAAGAGGTCGCTAACTGGTATTTTAAGCTGGAGGAATATACCCAGTGGCTTCTTGATTATGTTGCGAAGGAAAGAAAAGAAAATACCAGAAAATATATAATAAAGACCATAGAAGAATTCTTAAAACCTCCTTGTATTTATGTAAAGAAAAGTGAATTTGAGAGAACCGGAGTAACAGAAGACGAGCTTAATACCTTATTGCCGGAGCATGAGTTGTCCAAGGAGGATAATAAGTCCTCCGTAACTTATTTGTTTCAGAATCTGGGTGAAAGGGATAGTGCAAGAGATGTTTTAAACAATAAGGGAATACGTTTCCGTACCGGAAAGACTCTGGTACCCTTCCGTCTCTCCGGAAACATTGAATGGGGTGTACCGGTGCCCGATACAGAGGACATGAAGGATTTAACCTTCTGGGTATGGCCGGAATCCTTATGGGCACCAATTTCTTTTACTAAGACTTATCTGGAAATGCAGGGAAAAGAACAGACGGAATGGAAAAACTGGTGGGAATCAGAAGATGCAAAGGTATATCAGTTTATCGGTGAAGATAATATCTACTTTTATGGTAATGCTGAAATGGCCTTATTCTCAGCACTGAAGCTTCAATATGGTGATAAAGGAGATGTGGACAATTTCATAGCTCCTCAGCTTATTGCCAACAGACATATATTGTTCATGGATAAAAAGGCAGGCAGCAGCAGTGCCATTAAGCCGCCTATGGCAAGAGATTTATTGGAGTTCTATACACCGGAACAGCTGCGCATCCATTTCTTAAGTTTAGGTCTATCTCAAAAGAGTGTAAGCTTTAAGCCGCAGGTTTATTTACCGGAAGCAGAAAGAGAAGGAGTGGACCCCGTATTAAAAGAAGGCAATCTTCTTACAAATGTATTCAACCGGTTGGTTCGTTCCTGTTTCTATACAGCTCAGAAATACTATGATTCGAAACTGCTTAACAATGAAATCAGCGAAGAGGTAAGAAAAGAATCAGAGGAAGCGGTTCTTACTTATGAGAGGCATATGTACAACCATGAATTTCACAGCTTAACGTATGTATTGGATTCCTATATCCGTTTTATGAATAAATATTGGGTCAATAAAATGAGGACAGCTGAAACCACTGATAATGATACTTTAAGAAGACAGGTGCTTGCAGATTCTCTTTATGGAGTACGAATTGGTATTCTGTTATTACATCCGATAGCTCCCACCGGCTGTGAGAAAATAAGAGAGTATCTTAAAGTGGATGAGAAGATCTGGAACTGGGATTATGCTTTTAGCACACTGAATGAGCTAGTAACAGATAAAGAAAATCACAGTCTGAAGTTCTTAGAGCCTAAGGAAGATTTCTTTGAGAAGCATAGCAGACAACTGGAAGCTTATGCGGATGGTGAATAATTGATTGTATTGTATGAAGCGGAAAGGACGATAAAGTACCATAACCGAAAAAGAGTGCCGTTGCGAACAGCAACGGCATTCTTTTTAATCTACTGCTGTAATACTTGTGACTTGTGACTCTCCTTGTATGGGTTTGTAGATTTCCACAAGAGCAAAATGAGGGGTGTTCTCAGTATCCTTTGGTTCTGCAATGGTTATATAACGATAATTTGTACCATTTACCAACTGAGTAGCAACTGCAAGCGGAACATAAAAGTAGTCTTCCTGATTATCCATGGTATGGAAAAATAGGTAGGTGTCATAAGGAGTTAAGTAAGCTTGATAATTCCAGCCACCGGGCATGACATACCTCCGAGGTTTATTATATTATATGCAGATTAATTGTAAATTGCCAGTTGAGGAAGTTTATTAAAAGAAAGCATAAGGCTTGAATAACTTGTATATGGCTTGCTTTTACAGTAGAGTAAATGTATAATTATGGAATGAGAATTCTGCAAGATTAATGTAAACATAAGAAGATGATATTTACAAAATGTGATTGTGAACATAGGAAAATGATATTTACAATGTGATTGTGAACATAAAAGATGGTTTTACAAATGTGATTGTGAACATAGAAAGATGATATTTACAGTTATGATTGTAACTGAGATCTCTTGCCTAAGCTTGAGATTTCAAAAAGATATGTTGTTTATTTGTATTCAGTGCGGATAACAGATAATGGGGTTAAGAAAATGAGATGGAAAATACTATTTGCAATAACATTACTGTCAACGATAATTCTCTTCATATTGTATTACAGACAAATTTACTGTAAAAATACCTTTTTGTTTTTTGGTGAAAATGAAAACTGGAGAGCGGTTTATACAGAGATAAAGAAAGGGAATAGCCTATATGACTCCATTTCAATACAATATAAAAATGCAAGAGACGCGAATGGAGAGCTGACAAATGAGGCTAAGAAACTTGGTAAAATCAGGTGTGATATAAAAAGAAAAAGTCTATAAAATGAGGAGAGGAGAAGCAGTTAACTGCTTCTCCATTATGAAAAAAGTGTATGTTAGCAAGGTGGGGAA
Source organism: Anaerocolumna chitinilytica (assembly GCF_014218355.1). Lineage (NCBI taxonomy): Bacteria > Bacillati > Bacillota > Clostridia > Lachnospirales > Lachnospiraceae > Anaerocolumna > Anaerocolumna chitinilytica. The sequence goes on along the minus strand of NZ_AP023368.1, from coordinate 3,603,072 downwards.
CCTTGTTTTTATCTTATGAATTTAGTATACCCCAAAAATATGTCCTTTATATGAAAAAGTTTTGAAAAGATTGTGAACTATTTTTCTTTTGGTATTGCTATTGAAAGGATAAACGAAAAAACTGCTAAAGCAAGAAAAATAGCAAACAAAATATGAAGAGAACTATTCTGTGAGAGACTTATCTGCTCCTGAGTAATCAAATTGTTGGATGCAGATACCTGATATAAGTTGCCTGAAGTAACACCTTCAATACCCTGCTTTGTGAAGTAGTTTGTAACATAAAGGTTAAAGATATTGCCAAATATACTAATTCCGATTGTCTGGCCTAAAGTTCGAAGAAGTGAATTGGCAGCAACGGCAGTACCCCTCTTACTATATTCAACCGAATCCTGAATAACAATTGTAAAAGCTGTAGTTGCACCACCGAAACCGATACCTAAGATAAAACCATACAGTAATACCAAAGCAATGGGCGAACTTACTCCAAGGCTGGTCAGAAGAAGCATGCCCACCAGGATGATGGCAATGGCTGAAACTGTTACTATCTTTCCACCAAAGCGAATAAATAATTTACCCAGGATAAATGAAATAATCAGCCAGGAAACGGACATAGGAAGCATTGCTAAGCCGGATACAGTAGGACGATACCCTAAGACATTTTGTAAATACAGAGGGATATACACATTGATTCCTATTAAAGCACCGCAGATCAAAAATGACAGAAGATTAATCAGACCACTTGTCCTGGTAAAAATATAGAATGGAATAATCGGTTCCTTTGCTTTTTTCTCAACAAAATAAAACAGGAGAAGCAGTATAAGTGTTGTTGCTGACAATGCTGAAATTATAACAGTGCGATGGGAGGTAATATTGGTATCGAAAATAAATATACTTAAGAAAACAAGGACCATCAGTGTCAGTGTGATAATTCCTGCATAATCAATGGATTGCTTTTTCTTCTCAAAATGTTCCTGCAAGGCTCCCTGGAGTAATAAAACGGCTATTAAACCAAAAGGGATATTAATAAAGAAAAGCCAGTGCCAGGAGAGAATGTCTATAAGGAAACCACCTAAAAAAGGACCAATTAGGGTGGCAATTCCCCACATCGTACTCATTCCGCCCTGTATCTTTGATCTTTCCTCCAATGGGAACTCATCTCCGATGATAGTAAAGGGAATCGTAAAAATTCCTCCCGCACCTAAGCCCTGAATAGCTCGAAAGATTATTAACATCAGCATATTCTGAGATAGACCGCATAAAAAGCTGCCTATTATAAATAAAAGGATTCCAATAGTCAGCATATTCTTACGACCATAAAGATCTGCAAATTTACCATAGATCGGTGTTGATATGGCAGAGGTTAAAAGATAAACGGAAAATACAAGGCTGATTAGCTCAAAACCATGCATTTCCTTCGTAATAGTCGGGGCGGCCATGGTTACAATGGTTCCTTCTACAGCTGCCAGAAACATTGCTAACATTAGAGAGATAACAAGATTAGTTCTTCGTAGTTTCATTCATATTTCCTTCCTTTGTTTATGTAAAGGATACCTGTCCTTTTGCAATCTTTTTTATTATACACTAGTGACTAGGCATACTGCAAGCCTGCTTATAATTTACATATTAGCTTATGGTAATATCATGTTAGAATACTAAGCATAATGGAGGATAAATAATAGGATAATTACGTAATGAGAATTCTTATAGTATTTTATTGAAACAGGAGGATAACAAAAATGGATAGCATAAGACAGATTTTGGGCGGTGTTGTGGCTGTATTATTAAGTATCGCATGGTGGAGGATAATCTATAAGGTTCTGGATTTGTTATTGAACAGAGGTAGAAGCCGGTAAATATGCCACCCATCTGTAAAGTATGCTTTTTAATATGATTTCTGATTTATCCATTCGTCTGTAATTATAGGATGATGAAGGAATTGAATTAGAAGTTTTGGGAAGCTATTTAGCCTAAACAAGTGTATGAATTTTTAAAAATAACTTGAAAATATAGTTAATTTGTGATAGTATTACTTTAGTTCGGGGCATTAGCGCAGTTGGGAGCGCACCACACTGGCAGTGTGGGGGTCAGGGGTTCAAGTCCCCTATGCTCCATCAAGAAGCAGGCAGTGAAATCAAGGGCTACAACGATTATTAGAAAATATATGGCATCCGGGAACGGGTGCTTTTTTCACAGATTGTGACTATTTTATAACTACTTGCAATAATAAAATACCGAGGCACTTTTTTATGTCCCGGTATTGTGACTAAACTTTTTTTATTAATAGATCATCCAAAGCATTGGCCGCCTTTTTATCTTGCAAGACACATAGAGAAACATTTACATCAATATGAGAATATGACAGAAAGTGATTATGTGAAATATGTACAAGAATTACTTGCGGCCGATTTATCGGAGATATTGAAGGATTTGTTTCAGCTGAAGGCTTTGTGTATAAATACAAGCCTATAAAGAGGGAAAAGAGTTTAAATAGACCATCTATCTTAGCGGTAGGTGGTATTTTTATACAATTTAATTTTACATAAACCGACAACTTTGGTATAATATATCAAAAGGAGGTAGTGCAGTGAATAAGGTTATAGCAGGAGATTATGAAGGTTATTCAGTAGTTAAAGGACCCAAGGGCTATGTTTTAGGAAAAGGGTTTACAAAGCAAGTTGCTCTGAATAAGCAAAATGTAGAATCATATGAAATTATTACAGAGGATATTCGTAAATCTGCAGCAAGCGGTATAACAAGAGGCATTGTTGGTGGGGCATTGTTAGGACCAGTGGGTTTGTTAGCAAGTATATCTGCTAAGAACAAAGGTCAATATCAAATCGCATTACAATTTCATGATGGAACTAAAGCTTTGATTGATGTTGATGATAAATGTTATAAAACTTTGGTTAAAGACCTTTTCTAAGAAATTGGCACTTACACTAGTAAGTGCCTTTATTATAAGTAAAATCATTATCTACTATAAGGGAGCATATCAAGTGACTTCCGGGAAATTTCATTACTAAATTATTTGAGAAGTCCTTTATTTATCAATGATTGACGATCAAAATAAAATTGATTTACTGCAAACTTATCATTACCATAAGTAAAATCTTTAAGATATTGAAATGTTATATCTGATATTGTATATATAGTACCAGGTTCTAATTTTGCAGGGACATTTTCAAGAACAATTTTATTATCTGTATCAAATAATATATATAGTTTATTATCAGATTCAGACATGACAACACTTGCGTCATAATTATCTAACTCATATTCGCTGACCCAGGTGTCGCAGAATTTCATGTATTGTTTGCCTATAGGTTTGTTCAAGATTTCACTATTAGAAAATCCATACTTTAACATTTTCTCTATTCTTGACTCGGCATCTTCGCCGGAATCTTCACTAGAGTCATTTGTAGGTTCGGTGACAATTTCTACATCATCACTTCCTTCGTTTTCAAAGTTATCAAGATAATCTCTTTCAGCTAATGCTTTTTCACGAGCAGAATCTGTTACGTAACCTGGATATGGCTTTGGAACGACCGTAATCTTGCATTTAAAGGTTTTCTTTCCTACTTTTGCAACTATATTAGTCGTACCGATTTTGATACCCTCTGCTCTTCCTTTTTTTGTTATACTAGCAATAGAATAATCCTCAACACTCCATTTAATCTTGCTTTTAGTACCTAATACTTTTAAATATAGATAATCCCCTTTTACTACCTTTTCCTTAGTATAGTTTAATTTTATCGTCGCTGCGTTCACGCTCTGTGCAGGTTCCGCGAGTGTTAATATAAGTGCCAAAACCATAAACAAACATATAAACTTCTTCATTATAAATATTTCCTCCTATGTAAAATAATACCTTAATTATCATACATGGAGAAGTATTTGTCAATCACCGCATAACCCATAAATGTCGATCTAAGAGGTATGAAAGAAAATTCCCTAGGTTAACGTACCGAGGGAATGTGAGAACTTTTAAAACTTCTTTTCGATATTGAAATATTAAGGTACAACAGTTTTTAGTGTCTTTCCAGTTTTGTTATCTACTATTTTAAAGGAAAATGCCATTTTCTTAGCACCTGTAAAATTCTGATAACCCATACTGTAACTTAGAAGATTTAAAAACACAGTATCAGAATCTGCATCAGAGTCCTTATTAGACTTGAATTTAGCAGCATCAACCCTCGCTATGAAAGTTGTAAAACTATCATTTCGATCTATGGAGATGTAATATGTAGGACATTCAGATAAGAATCGTTTATCAAATGCATCTTGTAAATATTCAAGTAAAGCTTTTTGTTGAGAAGGCGTCATGGTAAAAGTCAATCCATCATCAGTTACCGTACACTTTATCCCACTACCTGCTAAATAATTAATATAACCAACTCCATCAAAATAATAATAGGCATCAACTGTTACGTTTATCAGTTTTTCGGTAACTATTAATTTACAGATATATTCGTTATTGTCTAATGTGGCTGTAATAATAACGTGCCCCTTTTTTATAGCTTTAACGACACCCTTGCTATTAACCGTAGCTATTAACTTGTTACTACTTGACCATTCAGGGACTTCTAAGGTTCCAGTGAGCTTTAATGTTAGAAATTTACCAACAGACATAGTGGCATTAGTTTTGTTTAATTTAGCAGATGCAGCATTTACGGTTTGAGTTGGTTCAATCAAAGAAATAGTTAAAAGAAGAATTAATAATATTGAAAATCTTTTCATATATCCCCCAATGTAATTTTATGTAATGATTATGGGATAAATAATATTAAATGTCAATAAATAGAAGGTATATAGTCATATATGACTATACCATAAAACGATAAATCTGGGGAAATATCATGTTCACGAGAAATAGTTTTTCGTAATTATTACTCAATTATATAACACAGTCCTAACAAATGAACGTATAATAATAAAAGTATATTTTTAGAGGTTGATATAATGTACTATAATAATAACAGCAAGGACTATGATTATTATGGTCAAGTTTCTCCCAATATGCCAACATCAGATACAACAAGAACTCAACCACAATCTGATGGCATATTCACCTACCCACAAAATTTACAAAATGCACTTAATGAAATAAGTGAGGCTCTTGCAGGTGAGGCTGATGATAGATTGTTTTATGCATGGCTGTTAGGTATGACTTCTTCATTTGAAGATAGAGATATAATAATTGGAATTCGTGACGATGAAAAAGATCACTTTACTTTATTTAATCAACTGTTCTATGAACTAACTGGAATGATGTCCAGTCAGGTTCAGCGCAAACAGTTTGTTTCTCCGGAGAGTTATTGTGAAGGATTGGCTCGAGCCTTACAGGGGGAGCAGAATGCCGTAAAAAAGTATCGTAAAATCCTTTATGCTATGCAGGATCGTGTTCATATTAACATAATGACGGAAATCATTACAGATGAAATTAGACATGGAATCCTTTACAGTTATCTTTATGCTAAAAACGCTTGTAAAGATTAATAAATTAGTTTTAGATTTAATGATTAGAGTATTTTAATGGCGCTATTCCAATTAATCCGATAGCCTTTTTCATCTGCAATTTCTTCAGATAATTAATATATAATTAAAAGACCCGGAAATTACTCTAGGTCTTTTTCTTTACAACAAGTATCAAAATCTAACTACTACTAGTCTTTGCTTACTTTGAACTAATTTACATCTGGCATCTAGTAGAATCAGTTACAAATCCAATTATATATTGACATATTAACACGATAGAGATACAATAAAGAAAATTAAAATTCGATATCGAATATATTCGATATGGTTATTTAATAATACAATAGGAGAATAATTATGAACGAAATTAAACAAGAATACGTTGACCAACTTGTATCTCTTGTCCATACAGCATTAAAACACTATAAAAAGTATCAGACTGATTTGTGTGCCCTGTATCCGCAAGGTATAACCAGCACAGAACTTAGTGTAATTAAGATTGTCCATGAGAAACCTGATATTATATTAAAGGAAGTCAGCAATTCACTAGAAATACCAGGGAGTACACTAACCAGCGCAATTGACAGGCTCGAACATAAAAATCTTATTATCCGTACTGTAAGTAAAAAGAATCGGCATTCTTATGGATTGGAACTCACAGAAGAAGGTGAAAAGATTAATGCCGAACATGAAAGAGAAGAAAGACAGATATGGTATAGGATTTTATCGCTTCTTGAAAGTGAACAAGATATAGAGTCTTTGGTGAACCTATTAACTACAATAGTTAATAAATTTGACTAAGATAATGGTATGATGAGGGAGGATAGTATGAGAGTCAATATATTCTATTTTACGGGAACCGGTAATTCACTTAAGATATCAAAGGAATTGGCTTTAAGATTAAAAGATGCTGAGATTATACCAATGGCCGCAGCAATCAGGTCAGGAGTTATATCTGATAGTGAAATTATTGTACTTGTCTTTCCGGTTTATATGTTTGGGTTACCACGTATTGTTAATTATTTTATCAAAAAGTTTGCAAAGCAGATGAAGAATAAGTATATCGTAGCCATTGCAGCGAATGGTGGGACTGTTGCCGGAACGCTGGTTTTACTTGATAAAAAGCTTAAGTCAAAAGGGTTATATCTTTCAGCAGGCTTTTCAGTAAAAACTCCGTCAAACTTTATAGTTGAGTTTACTTTGGAGGAGGATGAAGTATTACATATTATTGAAGAAGCGGATCAGAAAGTTGACGAAATTGCAACCGCAATTCAGGCAGAAGAAATTCTGCCCTTGGATAGAGGTACCAGAAAAGACTGCATTGTAAAAACGGGAATTTTAAATCGGTTTTTATCGATACTTATTCCGGTTATGGACTTATCATTTAAGTCTACAGATGCTTGTATTAGTTGTGGTATTTGTGAAAAAGTCTGTCCGGTGGATAATATAACCTTAAAGAATGGTATCCCTAAATGGCATCATCATTGTGAACAGTGTTTTGCATGTATTAATAATTGCCCCAATAATGCAATAGAATATATGAACTTATCTGCAGGAAAAAAAAGATATCATAATCCTTATATAAAATTGCAGGAATTAATGAAAAAATAATTCTGTAATTGAAGTAAACGCTGACAAATATTTGGGTAATTCAATTTTAATATATGCATTAGTTTTAAGGATGTTTGTTATACTAATGTATGTGAAGTCAGTTAAGTTTACTAGGAGGTTAGATGATGGCAAGCAACAAAATGAAAAGTACAAAGAACAATAAGAAAGAAGACGGAACCTTTCATTCCAAGAATATCAAACATGATCCTCAGGCTGAGAGTGCTCGTGCTGTATTTGGGCTCCAAGGGGATAATTATCAAAATAGCAAGAAGAGCTAAGGTGTCAGGTACCTTAAAAGTAATTGAAGTAAGTACAATGGGCTGGTTGTTTTACAGCCCATTTTTTATGGATGTTCCTATCAGACCTTTAGAGCCTTTATTTCCGGAGATTTCTCAAAACAGACAGGTTAAGTTATCCGTAGTTTTACTTTAATGTATATTTTTTTTAATTGTTTGATATTCATTTTGTCCCTTGGCTGTAAGGAAAGAACTAAGTATTCCCCATGCAAGAAATGAAAAATTATTAGAAGTTTCATTTCCTTTTAATTTGTAAAAAGGTACCCAGTAAATACTGGTTATCAGTAATACATCAATAATCCGGTCATACTCTCCAGGAGAATTCTCTTCTCTAAGAATTCCTTCGTAAGCGAGTATTCTAAATGCCTGTGTCATAAACTCAATGTATTTCTGCAGGACTTCATTCTGTATTTCCCTTATCTTGGGAGAAACCTGTGGAAGCTGTGTGTAGTGCCAGTAATAAAATGCATTTTCTTGTACACCCTTTTGAATATCGTTGAAAAATTCATTTAATTCCTTAAGATTTTCCGGGGGTTTTGAAACACAGGTATGTGGGCTTTCCGTAAGAAGGGTTTCTATGATTTCCTCTTTTTTCTTAAAGTAGTAGGTAAGATTTCCCTTGCTGATGTTTAATTCATCAGCCAAATCACGTGTTGAAACATTGTTGTAACCCCACTCATTAAATAATCTTTTTGCTGTCTCAAGAATTGCCAGTCGTGTATCTCGAATCATGAGTTAAACCTCCATATATCACATCTTTGAATAATCGGATATTTTCTTTTTGCGGATGATAAAAATGAAATTAATCATTGGTATATAACCAGCAGTAAATATATTTTAGCATATCCGGACAAATCTGCAATACCTTCAGTAACTGCTCACATCAGAACAGATATTATGGAAATAAAGCAATTGACTTAATGTATAAGGAATAATAGATAGAGGTACTGTAATTAAAGTTTGTATAAGTAAATCAGAAGCAGTTAAACAGGAAAAGGAAGGAGTTGAGTAAAAATATAAGAAAAAGCTTAAATAAAATGAGGAGAGGAGGAATACAAAATTGTATTCCTCCTTTATGAAAAAAAGTTATTAAGGTGGGGGAACCTTAAGTTTATGAGGTGTGTTTCACCGTACAACCATAGTATACGGTTTAAATGTGTACAGGGTATGACAAGCTTTTGAAAAAACTGTGAACAGACTTACTGGCTGAAAAGGATGGATGTTTTATCATATTTTTAATGTTTACTGGAATGGCTTTGCATTATTATAAAAATATGATATAGTAGACAATATTAATTTTTATGATTATTTGATGAAAGTGAGGGATTAGTGATGTTTAGAGATATGAGAAGAATCAAGCAATTACTATCAATGGAAGACACTGTTGCGGTAATGAAAAGATGTACCAACGGTGTTCTGGCATGTTTAGGTGATGAAGAGTACCCTTACGCCGTTCCCTTAAGCTATGTATATTTCAATGATAAGATTTATTTCCATTCAGCAAAAGCGGGACATAAAATAGATGCTATTATAAAGAACCCTAAGGTATCTTTTACAGTAGTTGATGAAGACACAATAGTAAGTGAAGAATACACCACTTATTTCCGTAGCGCTATTGCCTTTGGTAAGGCAAGAATAGTGGAAGGAGAAGAATGGGTGGAAGGGTTTAAGGCACTGGTAAATAAATATTCCGGTGATCAGCCGGAAGAAGGAAAATTGAAAGCTATGGCTGATGGCGGAGCTCATGCTTATCTGATAGCGATTGATATAGAGCATATTACCGGCAAAGAAGCTATTGAATATATTAAGTCGAAAGGTTAATAAGTTAAAATAATAAATACATACCTAAATTATAAGTGGAATGCCTTGGTTATTGGAGGGCATTCCATTTTATTATGACTGGTAAATTGCTTGCAGGCATATCGGTTAAGCTTTTACTAGGTAATATTTTATATACTCTCTGAAATTTCCGATATAGGGGCATGAATACCTTCTTTATTTTACTGCCTGTTATCTTCCTGCTCAGGCAGCATTTTTTAAGTCTTTCTTTTTATCTTATTGCTTTAAATTCTCTTGATAGGTAGTTACCTATCAAATCAGCGGTATTTGTAATGTAATGGTGAGTTGGATGGAAATTAGCTTCCATAATAACACCGAATAAACATTTATCTTTTTTATACGAAATCTTTAGAAAATCTTTGCTTTTATATAGCGGTTCCTTTTATTATTTACTGTTACAATGATGAAACATGGAAAGCCAAGTGAAGGAATACATGGGATTTATAGAACCGCGTTAACAATAGGAGGACATATGGAGAAAAGAAGGATTAGCGGTTTAGATAGCATAACCGTATTCGGACTAATATTGACCATTGCATTTATATTTTATGGATATAAATCCAAATTATTTGTTTCTACAGAAGCCCTGCAAAACTTTTTAGGCCGATTTGGCATATGGGCAGATATTATATTTATTCTTATTCAGGCAGTCCAGGTGATAATTCCTATCATACCTGGGGCACTGGGATGTCTTGCCGGTGTTATTATATTCGGAGCAGTAAAAGGTTTTCTATACAATTATATCGGAATCTGTCTGGGCTCCATCATTGCATTTCTTTTGTCCAGGCGATACGGCCTGCCATTTGTTGGGAAGATTACAAAACCTGCATTAATGCAAAAGTATGGCTCTTGGCTTAACAGTGAAAGATTCGATAGATGGTTTGCAATAGCGATATTTCTGCCCGTTGCCCCGGATGATTTTCTATGCTATCTGGCGGGTATAACGAAAATATCAGCTCGTAAGTTCGTTACAATAATCCTTACAGGTAAACCCTTTGCCATTGCTGCTTATTCCATGGGTTTGAATCTAGTCTTTACAAGGCTTATAGACACGGTTATTCCTATGATGAAATAAACGTAACGGCTCCAAACATGCTGGTAAGTACATAGATGGAAAAGCTTGTGAAAAATAGAACGTTTTATCCGTTATGGATTGAAAGGGGTAAGAGTGAAAGATAAATCTTTCATTCCCCCTGATTTTGTACGCGTGCTAAAGCACGCAGATGGGAGCTAAATATGAAAATATGGTTATATAGTGGTTGTATGAAATTATTATCAAAAAGCGGTATAGGTAAAGCTTTCGAGCATCAGAAATCTGCACTGGAACAAAAAGGAATTGAATACACAACAAAATTCAATATGGATTGTGATATCGTACAGATAAATACGATATTTCCTGATTCTGTGCTGATAGCATTGGTTGCGAAGCTAATGAGAAAAAGAGTTATATATTATGCACACTCAACCATGGAAGATTTTAAAAATTCGTTTAAAGGTTCCAATATGTTAGCCGGAATATTCAAGAAATGGATTGAGTTTTGCTATAATCTTGGTGATTTGATTATTACACCGACAGAATATTCAAAGCAGTTGCTTGAAGAGTATGCTATATCAAAAGAGATTATCTTTCTGACAAATGGTATTGACTTGGATTTTTATCAACAGGATGCCAAAGGGAAAGCTGCGTTTCGCGAAAAGTATCATTTTTCAAAAGACGATAAGGTTATTATATCAGCCGGCCACTATATCGAACGGAAGGGTATTGAAGATTTTGCAGAATTAGCGGCCAGAATGCCGGAATATCAATTTGTTTGGTTTGGTTACACGAACCTGAATTTAGTACCGGATAAAATAAAAAACATTGTAGAGATGAAGCTGCCTAATCTCCATTTTCCGGGTTACATTACTTCTGAGGAATTAAGGGAGGCATATAACGGCAGCGATTTATTCTTATTTCTGACTCATGAAGAAACAGAAGGTATTGTTTTACTGGAAGCTTTGGCTATGAAAATTCCGATCCTGATAAGGGATATCCCAATCTATAAATATTGGCTTGCAGATAGAGTGCAGGTATATAAAGGAACAGAGTTATCGGAATTCGAAAGCTTAATTTATCAGATAGTACAGGGGCAAGTCCCTTCACTAACAGAAGAAGGTTATGCAGTTGCAAAAGAACGGAGCATCAGTAATGTTGGTAATACTCTGTTCGATATTTATGTAAAATTACTGTATGGGGATAATCTGAGTTATAAGAGAATGGGTAGCAGGATAAAGCCTTCAACAATTGTAAGACAAGATTAAGGGAAAGAGTTCGTAATGCAATGAACTCAGGAAATTTTGATATTATGAAAATAAAAGGTATAAAAAGTTAATTAAATTGACAGAATAACTTCAGAATAAACCTAATGGATATTCTGAAGTTATAATACTTTTATGCGGAAGGAAGGAATGCTGCTTGAATAAGAAGGTTTTCTTATTTATAATTGTTGTCATTCTGGTATTTCTGCTTATAAGCTGCTCACCGGTAAGAACAATGATTCCTCCGAATATTATTGTATTGCAGCAGAGGTTCTCCATTCCTTTAACAGGGTATTCATTTTTCTTCTGCTGTCTATAACAAGTAGCGGTTTGTCCGGATATTTTCTATGTAGATCCATTATTGCAAGCTTACGTGTTTTAGAATAATTCCATACTCCCATTAAAAAATGGAAATATTCCCGATTAAATCTTTCTTTCAGATAGGAAGGCATATCCGAACGCTTTTTGGTGTTTCTTATAAATACACTATACATACATATTAAACGATTTATATCCAGTAATATAATCAGGTCAGCCGATTGATAACGCAGCTCCATTGTGTCTGAATGATTGCCGTCAATAATCCATTTCTCTGCGGAGGTAAGTTCTATCTGTTTCTTTACCCATTCCTCTTTAGAGGGTTTTTCCCAGTTGGGTCGCCAAAATAAAACATCCAGATGAAAGAGGGGCAGACCCGTGATAATAGCTATTTCTTTGGACAGGAAGCTTTTTCCGCTGCCGTTATTTCCTATAATAATTATACGGTTATAATTCGATATTTTCATTCCTACTATCCCCCAGATTTTCTCCATACTTGTCATCAAATATTATACCATAAACAATATCCACTAATATACAGTAAGATATAAGTAGCATAACGGATGTTAATAAAGAATTACCGATTCCAGAAGTTACCTTAGGTCCCATTAATAATATATTACATAAATGTTACAAAAGTGTTACAATGAATTTGTTACTAAGAGACAGGCAACTTACAAGGAGGATAACAATTATGTGTTTTAATTTTAGTTCATGCCACTTTAGTTCAAGTCATTTTAGTGAATTATGTAGACATCTTTTAAAATACTGCAGTTTCAGTTCCTGCTATTAATAACCTATCATTGTTTTTGGCTCACCTTAGAGGTGAGCCTTTTTTATATCTACCTTAACAAAATTTATTTTCTGAAATGCTTGAATTGAATAATAATTAGATAGGTGGTACACAAATTTCATTCTTCTTTAGGCTGTAACAATAGAATAGGCTGGACATTATCACATATTTAGGATACTATTTGGGTAAATTTAGTTTATTCTATGAAATAGCAATTAAAATCAGGTTTTAAACAATTCGTTATGTTATAATTTTCCGGAGGTTGAAATAAATGGATTATTCTGCTAATGTACAAAATTCAATCACATTTATTGAACAGCATCTATGTGATGAACTGACACTTGATGAAATAGCGAAGGCAGCTGGATTTTCAAGGTATCACTTTCTTAGAATATTTAAGAAGGAGCTGGGGGTTGGAATCCGGGATTTTATTTTAACCAGGCGTATGATTAAGGCGGCAGAGCTTCTTTTAACAACCGGGATAAATGTTATGGATATAGCAGTTTTGCTGCAGTTTGATTCACAAGAAGCTTTTACTCATGCCTTTAAGAGGGAATATTCGCTTCCGCCCGGTCAGTATCGCAGAGCTATGATGAATGTGATTAATACGAGAAAGGAGACTTCTGTTGTAATGTATAATCAAGTAATTCCCGGATGGATCATAACCGGAAACATGCCAAAACTATATAGTGTAGCTCCTGATAATGAAAATAATTACAATGGGGCAAATTCAATTATGATAAAAAACAAGTCTGAAATATTAGAAACCGGAGCATTTTGTACGGTTTTACAGCAATTTAAAGCAAGGAATTATATCGGTAAGAGAGTTCGCTTCTCGGGGTATGTAAAGTCCCAGGAGGTAAAAGAGTGGGGGGGCTTATGGATGCGTATTAATAGCACAACTGCTAATATCTTAAGAATAGATAATATGCAGAACCGCCCTATAAAAGGAGATACTGATTGGACGAAATATTCTGTTGTACTTGATATTCCAGAGAACAGTTCTATCATAAATATAGGTGTACTATTAAACGGAAGTGGAAGAATGTGGCTGGCGGGAGTGGAATTCGAGGAAGTTGACAAATCAGTAAACACTACAGATGTAGATTTAAGTTATGATTTGCCGGAAACACCGGTCAATTTGTCATTTAACGGTAATTAATATTTTACTTAAGTAATTTATTTGGTAAGGAGATTTTTGATGAAGACGAAACATGATAAATACGCAATTGAATATGGTTTAATCATAGTTATGACCCTAATTGTGAGTGCTTTTACCTTTGTAAGCTATAATCTTCCGGCAAATTTAATGCTAAGTTTGTTTGCTGTAACCTTGATAGCGTTATTGTACATATGGAGAAAAAAATTAACCAGGAATAACCTATACGTAAACAATATACTCAACCTTTTATTTGCTAATATTGGAGCATATATTATGATAAAATACCTTGCAATATCAATCGATTCTCTAATCGGATTCCTGGCAGGTGTTGCCGTAATAGATGTTTTGAGCTTTACAAGACATGGAAAAAGAACATTAAATGCGAAGCTTATGAGCAGTACAAAAAGTATAGCCCGTTTGTCTATATGTCTTCCTGTTGCGGGTAAGGCTGGACTCCAACCGATAATCGGTGTAGGAGATTTATTATACTATTCTGTCATTACTATGTATTTTGTTCAGGCAGACGGAATGGAAATCGGCTTACGTACAGCGTTATTTTTGTTAATAGGTCAAATACTAAATATTATTGGTATTGTAGTTTTGAAAAAGCGTTTGAAAGAGCAGTATAAAGGTTTTCCAGCTACTATCTTTCCAGGTATATTAATTCTTATCGCAATAGCTGCACATATTATTGGTGTAGTATAAAAACCAATCAAATGCTGGAAAAAACATGATTGGAAAAAAAACTCCTTCATCACGAATAACTATGGGATGAAGGAGGATGAATCCGGTAAATGTTTAATCTGTTAAATAGCGGCAGCTAAATTCAGTAAATTCAGCGGAATTCGGGGCTTCCTCGCTGAATGCATAGAGCCCAATGATTACCCCTGTAAACCCGCCTGCTACTTCGGAGGACAAATAGCGGGTTAGTCCATCTCCAAGTGTATGCAAACCCTCTGAAGTTATTACAGAAAATGAGTACTTCTGATTTTCGGATTCTATATATAGTTTGGCAGTGTTAAGGTCACCAAGAGGAAATGAACTCTCAATGGATTTTATATTACCAATACATAGACGAAGTATTATATGATAGCTTTCAGCTATCTTTTTTATTGCCAGGTCATAATGGTGATTCTCATCCATCATGATAGTAATGCCGGCTTCACCATGATTAATGGTAACCTCACAGGTAATACGGGCAGAAAAGTCTTTCTGCCTTATACCGAGAAATGAAGGGGAGTCCGCTTCATTAAGAGAAATATTGGAACCGGTTAATGTAAGCTTATTATCTGTAAAAATATAATTATCATAGTTAGGATGCCTTAAATAGCACCAATCAGTATTGAATGAGGTGTTATGAAATGTGTACAGTGAATTCACTTCTTGAGTGGTTGTTAAGTAGGGTACCTCCACAAATTCTTTTGTTGTTCCACAGTCACCGGCAGTAAACCAGCCGTCTTCTTTAAATTCTACAGAAGTAAGAAAAACCTCTCTTCCCAGGTGATGAAAGGTAGACCACTGACCTGTTTGCCGGAAGCCAAGATGAATTAGCCAGTAACTTCCGTCAGGAGCCTGTATGAGATCACCATGACCAATTCCCTGAATGGGATATCCACCGAGATTCCTGTTAGTTAAAACCGGATTATAAGGATAACTGGTAAAGGGACCATAGGGAGAGCTGCCTCTTGCATAAGTTACCATATGGCCATATTCTGTACCGCCTTCGGCTGCAACGAGATAGTAGCTGCCGTTAATTTTATACAGGTGTGGTCCCTCCAGATAACGCCCTCCTGAACCTTGCCAGATACTCCTGCTGGGAGTAAGCTTTTCTCCCGTCAAAATATTAATTTCGCATTGGACAATACCGCCGATACCATTATCATCGGTTCCATTACTCATAAAATAGGTATGACCTGCCTCGAAATAGAGGGAGGGGTCAATGCCGCCCTGATCTACATAGAGTGGTTCGGACCATTCACCATAGATATCATCAGTCCAGACATAAAAGTTCTGATGGGTAGTATCATTGGTAGTGGTCATATAGAAACGATTTTCATGGTAACGGATGGTAGGTGCGAAAACTCCGCCGGAACTGCTTACCTTATCCAGCGCAATATGTCTTCTTCTGGTAAGACAATGACCAATCTGGTTCCAGTTTATCAGGTCCTTGCTTTCAAATAATGGGACTCCAGGGAAATAATGCATGGAACTGCATACCAGATAATAAGTGCCATTGGCATAACAAACACTGGGATCGGGATAAAACCCTTTTATAATTGGATTTTGAAATTTCATTATGATAATCATACCTTTCTCATAATCTGTAATTTTTAGAAATGCATAAATCTTTACTTTTTGCTCGAAACGCCTCTCCCTAATGTGCAAAATCTTTGGGTTTTGGGAGTTGCCGGGTGCAAATGTCCGCTTAAAATAGAACATTCTAACAGTAGAACGTGATTGACATAGCATATAAGCGCACGTATAATACTTAAAATAGCATTTCTTTCTCTGATTTTCTATGAGATATAAGACGATTTTTAGCATAAAACAGACAGGAGTGAGCCCGATGTTTGAAATGAAACTTGAGTTTTTTCATGACGACAGGAATTTCCCATTTTTTATTCAATATGGTTATCACTCCGGTGATTTTTTTAAGCATGTTCATCAGGATTTTACAGAACTGGTTATTGTTATGGATGGTACGGCGGCTCATGTGGTTGGTAACGAAGCCTATACCGTTTCCAAGGGGGATGTATTTGTCATCGGACCCAATACTGTTCATGAATTTAAGAATTCCCATGATTTTATTCCCTGTAATATTATGTTCAGACCTGAATTTTTTTTCGAAGATATGTACCAATTGAAAGAATCTCCTGGGTTTCATGCTTTATTCTTCTTAGAACCATACATCTCAAGAGAATACCAATTCAAAAACAGGTTGAAACTGTCATTAGAAGATTATCAAAAAATCTTGCTGCTTATCGATAAGCTGATGAAGGAGTATCAGGAGAGGCAGGATGGCTGGAAGGAGATGATACACTCCTGTTTTATGGAGGTAGTGGTGCTTTTATCTAGAAGATACCATATGCCGGAAAAGACAGAGCATCCCGGGGCTTTGCTTGTGGCAAATGCAGGTTCTTATATTGAAAAGAACTTTAAAAAAGATATAACTGTAGGGGAAATGGCGGAAGCAGCATGCTTGTCAGAGCGACATTTCTCACGTATCTTTAAAGAGACCTATAAGATGACCCCTCTGCAGTATGTAATTCAGTTAAGGATTTTGTATGCTGCCTCTCTTCTAAAAAATACCGGAGGGACAATTACAGAGATTGCACTAATAAGTGGATTTTCTGATAATAACTATTTTGCCAGGTGTTTTAGAAGATATTTTCAGATGTCTCCCGGAGAGTATCGCAGGAGTCATCTGGATTAGAAAATTTATTCTGTTAATAATTTTTTTATGAAGTCTTCAAACAAAATACACAATTACAAGTTATACTGCCTTAAGGTAATAACAAGGTCCCCACCTTGCTGACATAAACTTTTTCATACGGGAGAAGTAAACTTTTGTTTGCTTCTCCTACTCCTCTTTTATCCGGCACTATAAAGATTCTTTTGGTGAGGATTCTTTTGCTGAGAAAAACATCTCAAAACCTTCATTTACTTCTGAATTACCTTTCATTTTTCGATAATCCTTCGGCGAACAGCCATATTCCTCATAAAAAACTCGTGTAAAATGCTGTCTGCTGTTTATGCCAACAGATATTGCGATATCTACGATAGGAAGATTGCTGTTTGTTAAAAGTACACTTGCCTTTTCCATCCTAATCCGATGCAGCGAACGAATGATGCTTTCACCTTCGGTTTGCTTATAAGTACGCTGCAAATACGCATCTGAGATTCCGAACAAATTCGCTATATCGCTGATATGGATGTCGTTTTCATAATTTTGTTCCAGATATTCCTTTACCTTCTTAACATAACGATTACCCCTTGAAGTCTTGCCTCTGGTTTCCGCCTGCCTTGCCAAGAGAATTAAAAACTGAGCCAGGTACAGATTTTGTGCCAGAGAACCTTCGGCCTTATCGGTTATAGAAATGTCGTAATACTGAATATTTTGAATTAGAAATAACATTTCATTGTTCTTATCAGACATAAATGAAAAGTCATCCTCACGATCTAAAAATGTTCTAAGTACAGGGGATTTTGCCGTGAAATTACCGATACGAAGGCCTGAAACCGCTTCTTCCAAAAGAATTTCAATATTCAGTATCCTGCAAAAACCATCCCGTTCCACATTAAGTGAATGAAAGACACCGGAATCTATTATGATATAATCTTCTTTTTTCATTATATAGTTAATAGTGTTTCCACGGCTGTCAATACAGGTTACTTCGCATTTCCCATAAGTTACATACATGATTTCCAGTTCAGTATGGGTATGAGGCTCCATTTCATAAATGGAAGCGTTGAGGGAATAGTACCGTTTCAACCGGAACCATTTATGTTCAATATTTTTATTTTTCCATAGACAAAAATCTCTATTCATGAATTAAACTCCAGTCACATACTTATCTTCATGATAATAGCCAGTCCAACTTAACCATCTCCTAAACCCTAAGCATCATACAATAAAAAGGTCAGAATATGTTCCGTGGGAATTATCTTATACATTATGTCTTCCCTATTGGTGTCCCACTTATTATACACTATATTAAGATTTATTAAAATTACCAAAAAGTCATAATGATTTCTAAATTTGTGATGTATAGATAAAGCAATGGCTTTTGGAACGGTAATGGAAAAAAGAATTATTGTACAGGAACTAAAATATATTCTAAGCAGAAAAAATGACCTACCAAGGAGATTAACCCTATGAACTTAATTACAATTAATGAAAATAATATTCACATGGTCCTTGAAATTACAGAGGAAAATCAGTTAAAACTGCTTCATTTCTCGGCACTTCCTTTTCACCGGGAAGAAATTAAGGCAAGAAGTCTGGAAGGGAGCTTCAATCTGGTTGAAGTGGATATCGCCGGGCTTGACAGACCATTAGAACGCCATGGTACAAAGTATATCGTAACAGCTCCTGGATATCGCATGAAATACAAGAACCATAAAGATTATCATAATTCCCTGGGAAGAAAATTAGAATTTATAACCTTTGACGAAGAGACCGGGATAACCGTAACAAGCCATATCCAATTTTTTGACGGAATTTCAGTAGTCAGGTCTTGGAGTGAGGTATTAAATAATGGGAGTGAAGTACAAACACTGACCTATATTTCCTCCTTCAATTACACCGGAATTGAAAAGGAAGGAATTCTTCCGAGAGATAAAAAGATGTCATTAAAGATTCCTCATAACTCCTGGCAGAGAGAGATGGATTGGCAGACCTACACTTTGGAACAGCTTGGCATCGGACAATCACAGCCGGTTGTAGAACAGCGTTCATCCAAAGCGGTGGGGATAACCAATACCGGTAACTGGTCAACCAAAGAATATCTGCCCATGGCATTTTTAGAGAATATAGAGACCGGTTCCAATCTCTTTTGGCAGATTGAGCATAATGGTTCCTGGCACTGGGAAATCTCAGACCAGTCAGCACATTTATACCTGGCTCTTAGCGGACCCACTGAAACAGAGTCTCACTGGTTTAAGAATCTGAAACCGGGAGAGAGTTTTCTCTCTGTACCGGTTGGAGTTGGTGTAAACCATGAAAACTTTGATGCCGCAATGGGAGAGTTGACGAAATACCGAAGAATAATAAGAAGACCTAATAAGGATAATGAAAGTCTTGCAATTATCTTTAATGATTATATGAACTGTCTTTGGGGAAATCCTACGGCGGAGAAGGAATTTCCCTTAATAGATGCAGCCTGTGCAGCCGGCTGCGAGTATTTCTGCATCGATGCCGGCTGGTACTGTGCAGGTCCCTGGTGGGATAATGTAGGTGAGTGGATAGAATCGAAGGAACGCTTTCCAAAGGGGTTAAGAGAAGTTACTGAATATATCAGAAGCAAAGGAATGATTCCGGGTGTATGGCTGGAGCTAGAAGTTATGGGCATACATTGTCCGGTAGTGCCAAGGGTCTCAGAAGACTGGTTTTTTGTACGTCATGGTAAAAAAGTCTTTGACCGTTCCAGATATCAACTGGATTTTAGAAACCCTCAGGTTATCGATTATGTAAATGGTGTAATGGACAGGCTGATAAGGGAATATGGCATTGGCTATATTAAAATGGATTATAATATTGAGCCGGGTATTGGTACAGAACTTTATACAGATAGCATAGGAGATGGCCTTCTGGGTCATGAAAGAGCCTATTTAGCTTGGCTGGATTCGATATTTACAAGATATCCTGATCTAATAATCGAAAACTGCTCCAGTGGAGGTCTTCGTATAGATTATGCTATGCTTTCCAGGTACTCCATACAATCTACCAGTGATCAGGACGACTATAGGCGCTATGCTACGATTGCAGCGAATTCACCTACAGGTCTCACTCCGGAACAGTCCGCTATTTGGTCATACCCTATGACAGACGGAGACAGAGAAGCGACTGTATTTAATATGGTTAATGCCATGCTGCTTCGAATCCACCAAAGCGGTCATCTGGGAAATATAAACGAAGAAGGAAAGGCACTTGTAAGAGAAGCCTTGGAATATTATAAGACTATGAGGGCTGACATCAAAGAAGCCTTGCCCTTCTGGCCTTTGGGGTTGTCCAAATTTTCTGATACCTGGGTCAGCCTCGGACTTAGGACAAAGGATAAACTCTATGTTGCCGTCTGGAGAAGAAACAGCAGCGAAGAGGAATGTGTTCTGCCAATTAACTATACCGGAGGCAGAAACTGTACTGTAAAGTGTGCGTATCCAAGTTTTAACGAATGCAGCTATAGCTGGAATGACAGCCATAAGACTTTATCAGTCCTAATGCCGAAACAATTTACAGCCCGAATCTTTGAGTTTGATTTACAATAACTTGCATTATGATTAGACAAGGAGAAAGATTTAACAGGTTTAGGATGAGTTTATATAGTTAAATAAAAACTGTAATAAATAAAAGCTCTGCCGAGGATGATGGATGATTTGCCATACCTTGCAGAGCTTTTATTTTAACATTTTGTTCTGGGCCTTAATAGCAGAAATGGTTAGTAAAAAACACAATAGGTTATTTATAATCAGACAGGAAAACTATACAATAAACATAATAGTGGAACCTTTTGGACAGAAAACGTCCGTCTGCTAAATAAGTAAGGGAGAATCAAGGAAATGATATTTCGACCCAAAACATTGGATTATACATTAAGTCCCTACACTGGACTTACCAGAGAGAGCTGGATAGAGGCGGGAGAGTATCTTCTAACAGGTATTTTCCAAAACATCAAATCTATTCATGATCCTGTCATTGTACCTAGAAAGGAAACGAAAGTCACCTATCCGCATATGGATGCTGCAGAAGGCCAAAGGGAAGTAGAGAGAAAGGCAGAGATCTTTGAGGGATTGGCAAGATCCTTCTTTCTGGCAGCTCCATTAATACGTAATAATCCGGAGACTGCCATCTGTAATTACAGGCTCAAAGATTATTATAAGGAACATGTGTTACGAGCCTGTACCTCAGGTGATATAAATTCTGTGGGAAGCTATGAGGAACAAATGAAAACGGTAGGAAATGGAGATCCCTTCAGAGCATTTCAGCAGACCGTAGAAACCTGTGCCTTAGTGGTGTGCCTGTGGAATTGCAAATCAGAAATATGGGACACATACACGAAGGAAGAAAAGGATACTATCGCAGCTTTTCTCACCGGCTATGCTCATGCCAATACAGTTCCCCAGAACTGGCGTCTGTTTAATATGCTGGACCTGGCATTCCTGCACAAAGAAGGATATCCTATAGATGAGGATATAATGAGAGACCATGCTCAGGCAATCTTAAATTACTATGCGGGAGATGGCTGGTACCGGGATGGTCATTCCTTTGATTACTACTCCTGCTGGGCATTTAATGTCTATTCACCAATCTGGAATCTTTGGTACGGCTATGAAAAGGAGCCTTATCTTGCGCAGAAATTCGAGGAAAACTCTAATAAATTAATGGAAACCTATGGGGATTTCTTTGATCGTGACGGCTTTACAAACATGTGGGGAAGAAGTAATATCTACCGTAATGCAGCAACCAGTGCCTTCGATGGCAATATGCTGTTAAAGAATTCTAAAGCCGACCCCGGTCTGGCAAGGCGTATCGCCTCCGGTTCGCTGCTGCAATTTTTGACAAGAGAGGACTTCCTATATGAAGGGATTCCTACTTTAGGATTTTACGGACAGTTCACACCTTTGGTTCAGGGATATTCCTGTGCAGAATCTCCTTTCTGGCTGGGAAAGGCCTTCCTCTGCCTGCATCTGGAAGCAGAACATCCCTTTTGGAGTGCAAGGGAGAATAACGGTACCTGGGACAACCTTAAGGAGAAAGAAGTGAAAGAGACAACTCTTAATGGGCCTGCACTATGCTTTACCAACCATGGTTCCAACGGAGAGACGATACTGCGAACAGGTAAGGTAGTAAAGAATATCGGAGATGAGCATGGGATGTGGAATTATTCTAAACTATGCTTTAACTCAAAATATCCATGGGAATCAGCCCCATCGAAAGAGGTGGAAGCACAGCAGTATGTGCTGAAGGATCTGACCTCCGGTGAATATCTAAAAGGTAATGTTACCTTCTGGCATGGGAAGAAAGAGGAGGTATTATACCGAAGACAATTCTTTCATTATGAATTATCCAAAGAAAGTACCTGGATACAGGCGGTAAATCTTGCTGATTTTACTGTGCCCAATGGTATAATCCGTGTGGATAAGCTAAAGCTTCACAGAAGACCTATAGAATTGACATTGGGTGCTTATGGTTTTCCGGACAATGGAACAGAAATAATACATCTGGAAAGAGATAATGGGAAAGCAATTATCTTAAAGGGACATGATTTTACGGGAAGAGAGAAACAGCTTGCTATGACGTTGTATGATGGATGGGATGAGATTAACCTTCTGCACAGTGAAGGAACCAACCCGGATTCAGCTAAGTCCATTATTGTATATGGAAAGCTTACTAGGAAGAAGCAATACGGCTATGAACCTTATATTATAATTTCACAAGTTATTACAAAAGAAAGCCTGGAGGATTTTACGGAAGAAGAGCTTTTCCCCATTGCTTCCATCCAATATACCGATAAGGAAAATTGCGGCGGTTATGGGCCGGTTACCATTTCCCTCAAAGATGGCAGTAATAGAGTTGTTGCGTTTGAAGGAATTGAAGGAAATCTGCAGTTGTAATTACAGCCGATAATTCGAAAGAATGCGGTCGGAACAGGTAACTTTGTTTAAGAAACGGTAGGACTACGCAATTGTGTGTGGTCCGCCGTTTTTTTATAATATGAAGGATATCTTGAATGAGCTTGATCCTTTTGAAAGAAGGGAATTATAAAGAATACCTGTGGGAACCGGAATGAATATGAGAGAACAATTACAGAAACTATTGTATCAATATGAACAAGACATTAGAGCCGAGGTAACTAGGCTTCGCAGGGAACCAATGCCTGTATTGACAGAAACATTATTCTCGTTGTTTGAGAGAACTGGAAATAGACTTCAATATGAGGAAAAATATTTTCTGCGCAGAAAGTACCTGCTGGTATTTGGGATGGCTTCAGTATTATGGCACAGGAAAGAGGATATCCTGATGCTGGAAGAAGTAATACAGGGTATTTGCAATGAAGTCTGTTGGGCTTTGCCTGCCCATGTAAATAGAGAGAATAATGATTGGGAGATAACCATAGATTTATTTGCAAGTGAGACTGCCCAATCCTTATCAGAAATAATCAGTCTGTTAAACTCAGAATTATCGAAAGAAATTCAAAACCTAGTCAGGGAGCAGGTATATAGAAGAGTCTTGGAGCCCTTTTATCAGTCAGAGAGTCCATATGCAGACTGGGAGAGAGGCACCAATAATTGGTGTGCTGTATGTGCCGGTTCCATCGGAAGTGCTGCCATTTATCTTATGAATGACAATGAGGATAAATTAAACACATGTCTGGATAGAATTGTGAAGGCATTGAAATGGTATATGAAAGGTTTTCCGGCAGATGGTACCTGTATGGAAGGCTTGGGATATTACACCTATGGTATGACTTACTTTACCGGCTTTGCAGAGCAGTTATTTGAATATACACATGGGAAAATTAATCTTTTAGCTGCAAAAAATTGCGCCGAGATTGCAGTTTTTCAGCAGAAATGCTATTTCACAGGAGGAATTACTCTAAGCTTCTCGGATGGCAGCAGCAGAGAGAAGTTTCGTATAGGGTTAACCTGCTATCTGGCTTCTCATTTTAAGGAAGTGGAAGTTCCTGACCTTGCTCTTGCAGCAGGGGTCCTGGAAGATCCTTGCGCCAGATGGATGGGGGCATACAGAGACTATAGCTGGACAAAAAAGTATATGGTGGAACCGTTGCAGGTGCAAGCAGCAAGAAAACCCTTTGAGATATTGCCCGATGCCCAATGGGCTGTTTTTCAAAGTGCTTCCGGGGCTGTGCTGGCAGCCAAAGGCGGGAATAACGGTGAACCGCACAATCACAATGATGTGGGCAGCTTCCTGTATATGAAAGAGGGGGAGATGCTTTTAGAGGACCTTGGAGCCGGAGAATATACAAAAGAATATTTTGGTGAAGGACGATATGAGATTCTTTGCAACAGTTCTCTGGGACATAATGTTCCTATTGTGAATAATAGATTTCAAAAGGCTGGAAAACAATATACCTGCGATAATTTTAAAGGAGATGGAGAAGGAAATATCTTAATTAGTTATGGCAAGGCATATGGTGATGATTCTCTGGATTCACTGATACGTATGATTCATTTTGTGCCTTCAAGCGGTGTGACAAGAATTGAAGACCGGTTTTGGGGGAATAAAAATAAGCTTACTGCTACCGAGAATCTGGTAACCCGTTATGAGCCGGTTATCAATAAGAATGAGATTCTTATTCGTGGAAGAAAAGCTTCTATAAGAGTTCAGTTCGAGGAATATTTGGAAGAGATACATTTCCTGCCTAGAATACACACAGACCATGAAGGAAAAGAACAGAGAATCTGGCTGATACAATGGGAAGTACCGGTAAAAGACGGTTATGGAGGTATGGTATTTTACATAAAGTAATTGCTTTATTAAATTATACAGATTATACGATATAGCACCATAAGTCCTGTATTTATATATGCAGATGTATTGAAAAGTGCCTTTGGATGCTCGTATTTATATAATTGAAATCAAAATAACATTCATATAAGTGGAGGAATATTTTATGCAGGAAGAAAAAAGATATTTATTCGTACATTTTACCGGAGAATCTTCAGAGGGAGAGCAGATTTATTTTTCTGTCAGCCGTGATGGGTTACACTGGCAGGATTTAAATGATGGTAAGATGGTGGTACAATCCTGTATCGGTGAAAAGGGTGTCCGGGATCCTTTTATATTGCGTTCCCAGCTGGATGGGTATTTTTATATTCTAGGGACTGACCTTCGGATTGCGAATGAAAAGGGCTGGACTATAGCACAAGAACAGGGAAGTATGAATATGCTTATCTGGCAGTCAAAGGATTTGATTCACTGGTCGCAACCCTGGAACTTTCAGGTGGATATACCGGGAGCTGGCTGTGTATGGGCACCGGAAGCAATTTATGACACGGAGGAGAAGGCTTACCTGGTAATCTGGGCATCCAAAGTGAAGGAATCAGGTGAAGAAAGAAAACATAGGATTTACTGCTCCTATACAAAGGATTTTGTAGAGTTTACAAAGCCTCAGAAGTATATTGAACGCAGTCATGATATCATAGATACCACTATCATAGAGGAAGAGGGAATCTTTTACCGCTTTTCCAAGGATGAAACGACTAAAAATATTCGAATGGACTTTGGAAAGCATTTACAAGGAGAGTTCCAGGAAATTGTATCAGAGTCTTTGAACTCAATTATGGGAGTTGAAGGCCCAATAGCTTTTCCATTGAAAGAAAATGGTACCTGGTGCCTGATGGTAGATCAATTTGCTGAAGGGCTTGGATATCTGCCATTGATTTGTAAGGATTTAAAAGAAGGAGTCTTTCAAAGGGCAGACACTGAACAATATGATATGGGGAAGAATCAGAAACGGCATGGTTCCATATTGGTATTAAAAGAGGAAGAATATAACAATGTCCTGAACTACTGGGGGAATAATGTCTTAAAGCCTTTGGTTCCCGGTTTATTTGCAGACCCGGATGTTATTAAGTATAAAAATAAGTATTATTTGTACCCGACTACCGATGGTTATACCAATTGGAGCGGTACCCAGTTTCATGCTTTTTCTTCTGATGACCTCAGAGACTGGAAGGACGAAGGTATTATTCTGGATGTTGCTACAGAACAGGTACCTTGGGGGACAGGCTGTGCTTGGGCACCGGCAATTTATGAAAGGGAAGGAAGCTTTTATTATTATTTCTGTGCAAAAAGAACGGACGGTGTTTCCTGTATCGGAGTTGCTGTCAGTGATTCTCCTGTGGGCAGTTTTAGAGCGGAACCAACCCCACTTATAACCCCTGAGATTCTAAAAGCAAGCGGAATTGAAATGAGTCAAACTATCGACCCATCTATTTATGAGGAGGACGGAGAGGTTTATCTGCTTTTTGGTAACGGAAGTGCAGCTATTGTTAAGTTAAGCAAAGATTTAACTCATATACTTCCTGAGACAATGAAAAAGCTTGAGGGTGCGGATGATTTCAGAGAAGCAATTACAGTTCTTAAAAAGAACGGAATCTATCATTTTACCTGGTCCTGCGATGATACCGGCAGCGAAGATTATCATGTAAACTATGGCATATCAGAGTCTCTGTATGGCCCGATTCAGTATCAGTATCCGGTGCTTATGAAAAATACAGAACTGGATATTCTGGGAACCGGTCACCACTGTATTTTTAAAGAACCGGAAGAAGAGAAATATTATATTGTATATCACCGCTTTGGGACACCATTAAGTAAGTATACGGAAGGAAAAGGCTTTCACCGGGAGTTAAGCATAGATAAGATTGAATTTAAAAATGGACTGCTGCAACCGGTAAAGGTAAGCCAGAACAGTAAAATATAATATTTGTGTTGCCTCCATAAAATCTCCACATCGATTTTGTATTATCATCTTGTTGATTTACAAATAAACCATTTGGGAGGATCTATATTATATGAATTCTATGACACATTACATGGAATTACTTTCAACTGCACAGCCATGGCATTTGCTGATTTTTATGGCAGTTCCCGTTATTTGCGCAGAAACTCTTGCAATCACGGAAATGATTATTCTGTTTACAAGAAACATGACTGGGACAGCGAAGAAAGTAAGCAAAGCTACCGGTATTTTTGCAGGTATTTATTTTCTTGGAATTTTTATTTATCTCTTTATAAATGCTGTGGTACCTCTTACCGTATCCGGTGGTTGGAGAGGACCTGCGGATGTGATTGCAGTTGGTTTCTATCTGTTAGGCGTTGTTCCTTTTATGGGTATGTTCTTACTTGAGACAGGCTTAATCGGAAAGAGAAGAGACGAAACAGGCAAGCTTAAGCTTCATGCCGTATTTGTTGGTATATTCCTTGTAGTTGCACATGTAGCCATGATATTTGGTATGATTAATCCGGATTTATTAATTATGAAAATGTAATAAATATCATAGTTCGTTTCAGTTAAGAAACATTCTAACAATAAAAGATCAATCCGATAAAATATAATACCCTCAGAACAGACATTGAAAATAAAATCATTGTTTGACTCTGAGGGTATTTTTATCATTAAGATCAAGGCAGATGGTATAACCTTTTATGTATCATTAGTCTGTATGACGGTAAAGAGACGAAGCAGCTTGTAGATATTTCTGCTGTTTGTAGTGGATATACCATAATTCTAATAGTATTATGCTTTGTAATTTTACAAAAAATTTTATAAAATAATAGCATACAGAAACAATATATTCATAAGAAAGTGAGGAGTTTGCTATGCCAATGATAGACATGCCGTTAGAAGAACTTAAAAGATATCAGGGAATTAATCCACGTCCGAAAGATTTCACAGAGTATTGGGAGAGAGCTCTTTTAGAAATGAAAGCCGTAGATCCTAAGGTGGAATTGGTTCCTGCAAGTTTTCAGGTACCCTATGCAGAGTGTTTTGACTTATACTTTACCGGTGTCAGAGATGCAAGAATCCACGTGAAATATGTACGTCCCAAGAGCGTTCAAGAGAAACATCCGGCTGTATTGATGTTTCATGGTTACGGCGGTAAGGGAGGTGACTGGAGTGATAAACTTGTATTTGCGGCTCAGGGTTATTCTGTCTTCGCAATGGATTGCCGCGGACAGGGAGGTTATTCCCAGGATACTGGCGGAGTAAAGGGAAATACTTTACATGGACATATTATCAGAGGCCTTGATGATGTGCCTGATAACCTGTTGTTCAGGCATATTTTTCTGGACACAGCGGAACTGGCGGATATTGCGCTTAATATGCCGGAGGTTGACATCCGGAAGGTTTATGCTATGGGAGGCTCCCAGGGAGGAGCGCTGACTCTTGCCTGTGCATCTCTGGAGCCAAGAATCAGTAGACTCGCACCGACCTATCCATTCTTAAGTGATTACAAAAGAGTATGGGAGATGGACTTGGCAAAGGAAGCATATGAGGAATTAAAGCAATATTTTAGAATGTTTGATCCCATTCATCAAAGAGAAGAGGAAGTATTTACGAAGCTTGGATATATTGACATACAGAACCTGGTAGAAAGAATCAAGGGAAAAGTATTATTTGTAACCGGATTAATGGATACCGTTTGCCCGCCTTCTACCCAATTTGCTGCTTATAATAAAATAACCTCCGAAAAAGAACAGATTATCTATCCGGATTATGGGCATGAATACTTACCGGGGTTAACTGACAGAGTAATTCAGTTCTTTCAGGAATAATCTTAAGGTATTATCTTGACTGCTCTTTCAAAATAAGATTTTATATGCTATAATAACCCTTAATATAAAATGAAATCTTTTGGCTGATTCATATTGTTTAGTCTTAAAGAAAGAAGGATAAAGGTGTCTGATTGTTATTGTAGCGAAGGGGATATAAAACGTAAGATACGAAATCTTAAAAAGATGGAATTAAAACTGAGATTTCATCAGTATGAAGGAAATACATCCTATAAAGGAAGTACTTCTTATAAAGGCTGGGAACTCCAAAGGGCTGTTCCGAAGGCTTTGGTCTGGGATGAATTTTTCTGCCTCCAGG
Organism: Anaerocolumna chitinilytica; assembly: GCF_014218355.1. Classification (NCBI taxonomy): domain Bacteria; kingdom Bacillati; phylum Bacillota; class Clostridia; order Lachnospirales; family Lachnospiraceae; genus Anaerocolumna; species Anaerocolumna chitinilytica. Next base: position 3,573,939 of record NZ_AP023368.1, on the reverse strand, counting down.
ATAATTGCCGCAGAGCTAAGTTTACAATGAAAGAATTAGCTGGTATGGACAGAGATAGCTTAAAGAATGTGATAAGCCAGTATTATTATGCTGTTTACTATAAGATATTTCAAGAAACCGGTCTGTTTGACAGCAGCCTGTATAATCCGGATGTCCTTGAGAAAATGGGATTATCCTATGATGCCGATGCAAGAGCGATTAAGAAGCGTTTTCGGGAGCTTGCCAAGGAATATCATCCTGATGCAGGTGGAAGCAGTGAGAAATTTATGGAATTATTAGAACAAATGGATTCATTACATCTAAATAATTAAGATAAGGCGGGCCAGGTGAAGGCCCGCTTTTTGTTTGCCGTAATCCTACCTCTGTTTACAAAAACTTTGTTATTCGGTTACATGAATCGTGCAGCGAATTTTAACACCATCCTCTGCTGCATATATATAAGCTTTACCTTTCTGTACACCGGTGATATTACCGGTGCTATCAATGACAGCAATGTTCGGGTTACTGGAGGACCAGATAGGAGTATTGCCGGAAGATACGGTGGCTGTAACTTTTTTAGTTTCACCTTTCTTGAGGGTAACGTCATAGGAGTCTAAAGTGATATCCGGCTGCTTTACTGTAATGGTACAGGTTTTAGCAACACCGCTTACAGTAGCAGATATAATTGCGGTACCATGTTTTATAGCAGTGATATTTCCGTTTTCATCTACAACAGCAACACTTTTCTTATTGGTTTTCCAGGCAGGGGGAAGACCGGAAGAAACTTTAGCAGCAAGCTGAAAAGTCTGTCCGCGGTAAAGAGAAATACTTGTGTGGTTTAAGGAGATAGCGGGGGATTTTACAGTGATAGTTATAGTATCGGTACTTTTGTCAGAAGCTGCCGTAATAACAGTCTTTCCGGGCTTGATACCTGTGACCAGCCCGGATTCATCAATGGTGGCTATACTTTTAAGACTGCTTTTCCAGACAACCGTTGAGCCGTTTGAGGTTTTAGAAGAAAGGAGCAGTGTTTCGCCTGCTTCAATCGAGGTTTTTGCAGATTGGATATTAATGATGGTCTTTCGTACCGTTATCTTGCAGGAAGCTTCCGCTTTGTTTATTTTAGCAGTTATAGTGGCGGTTCCTGCACTTTTAGCAGTTATGTATCCGTAGGTATTAACAGAAGCAACTTTGGAGTTACTGCTCTTAAAGGTAGGAAATTTACCGCTGGAAGTGACGGCATATAGCTGAAGTTCACCACCGATATTAAGGGTTTCACTGTAATTAGAAAGTATGACAAAAGGGATGGTATCAAAGGTGTCGGCACGAAGCTTCGTTGCCGGAAGAAATATAAGAGTAAAGCATAGTAAAAAAGAAATTGAGACTTTTAAGGTGCGTGACATTCGTAATCCTCCTTATCATGAGAGGAAAAGAATTACAGCAAACATATTTATTGTAACATTCTGGAATGTATTTGTAAAGAGAATATTTTCCAATCATATACTTCCTTTTTTATGTAAACTTTGATACAATAACTTCATAATAAGTCTGACTGATAATTACAGAGCTCCAGAAAAATTGAGGTGTTTCTATGAGAGTATTGATATTAACCTGTAATACAGGCGAAGGGCACAACTCAGCAGCGAAGGCAATGGAAGAATATCTGACAGAACAAGGACATTATGCTGTAGTGCTTGAATTTATGAAGTTGGCAGGAGAGAAGCATGCCAGAAGAATAAGCAGGTCTTATATCGTTTCTACGAAGTATGTGCCATATGTATTCCATCTTTTTTACAGAGCTGGAGCGGCATTATCTTCTCCTAACAGAAAATCTCCCGTTTATTATTCCAATACAAGTATGGCAAAGTACTTGCAGCATTACTTAGAAGAAAATGCAGCTTTTGATGTTATTGTAGCTACTCATTTGTATGCGGGGGAGACCCTGACTTATATGAAGAGAAAAGGTATGCTAAAGCAAAAGGTAGTATCGATACAGACAGATTATACCTGGAGTCCCTTTTGGGAAGAAACCCTATGTGATGCTTTTGTTATACCCCATGAAGACCTTACGGAGAATTTTATATCAAAAGGTATTCCAAAGGATAAATTATATCCTCTTGGTATTCCGGTCAGAACAGAGTTTTTCCACTCTATTGACAAAAAGAAAGCCAAAAAACTCTTAAAGCTTCCGGAGGATAAGCAGATGTATCTGATTATGGGAGGCAGTATGGGTTTTGGTAAGATAAGAAGATTTACCAGGCAATTGGCAAAAAGCTGTAAGAATGGTGAACATATTATGGTTATCTGCGGTACCAATGAATTATTAAAACGTACCTTAAAGAAAGATTTTAAAGAAAATATGAAAGTACATATTATTGGTTTTACCAGAAAGGTTTCCTTATATATGGATGCCTGTGATGTGGTATACACCAAACCCGGTGGGCTTTCCTCTACTGAAGTTATGATAAAAAACAGACCTATGATTCACACAGCACCTATACCAGGCTGTGAGATTGATAATCTGAAGTTCTTTTTACCAAGAAGGATATCATTTGCGCCAAAGAAGATATCAGAACAGATTGAATTTGGGAAAAAACTTGTAAGTGACCAGGTACTGCGAAATGAGATGCTTGCTGCCCAGAGAGAATATGCTAAACCAGGGGCGGCAGCGGATATCAGTGAATTACTAAAGCAGATGATAGAAACTCCCGGAAGTATTTCTGCCTTAGATTCGATAACCCAGCAGGAAGCCGGCAGCCTGCAAAGCACATCACTTGGAGGGCTTATATGAGATATCTGTTTTTCATAGCCGCAGGTTATTGCTGCGGAAGTATCCTATTTGCTTATTTTTTACCCAAAATATTTTATCATGTAGATATAACTCAAATGAGCGAGGATAAAAATCCCGGGACTCATAACGTCTTTAAATACGGGAATAAGAGAGTTGGTATTGAAGTACTTATCCTGGAGCTTCTAAAAGGGTTTCTGCCCATATATCTAGGGGCTCAGTTTCTGGACATTAATAATAATATTTTTGCTGTAGTGATGGCAGCTCCGGTGCTTGGGCATGCCTACCCGCTTTACCGGCATGGGCGAGGAGGAAAGGCGATAGCCGTATCCTTTGGGGTACTTATGGGCTTGTATCCTATAATCACACCACTTTGCCTTCTGATATTATTCTATCTGATATTTTCCTGCATCCTCAGGATAAGTCCGGATGCCTGTAAAAGCATTGTTACTTTTATCTGCTTTGGTATTTCCTCCCTATTGTTAAATGATAGCAGGGCAGTAGCGGCAGGTTGTATCATAATCTCAGTTATTGTTTTACACCGACATCGCCAAAGAGGTGTAATGGAGAATCTTGAGGTCTCTCTTTTTCAAAAAGAGCTGTTTGGCAGGTAATACCTCTTACTGTAGTTTTAGGAAAGCAATGGGCTGCAGAGCTGAAAAAAATAAAGAGAAAGTACCATAAAGTCCTGTAAGGTATATAAGACTTTATGGTACTTTCTCTATTATTACATGGTCTATGAAATTAGGACGGATTATGGATTAACGATTCTTATAATTAGCAGCAACTTCCTTCCAGTCCACTGCCTCAAAAAATGCTTTTACATAATCCACTCTTAGATTCTTGTACTTCAGGTAATAGGCATGTTCCCATACGTCAATACCAAGGATAGGAACCCATTCCCCCTTTGATTCCATTATTGGATTGTCCTGATTGGGACTTGAACTTACCTGTAAGCTTCCGTCTTTCTTAGCGGATAGCCAAGCCCAGCCGGAACCAAATCTTGCAGCCGCTGCCTGAGAAAGTTTATCCTTTAATGCCTCAAAGCTTCCGAAATCTTTCTTGATCTGTTCTGCCAGCTCACCTTCCGGTTCGCCTCCACCATTAGGAGAAAGTGTTGAGAAATAAAGGTTATGGTTATAGAAGCCGCCGCCATTATTCTTGATAGCATTTCTTTGAGCATCGTCAGTAATGTCATCAAGAGAGGTAAAGATTTCTTCGATAGATTTTGAAGAAAACTCCGGTAATTTCTCTAAAGCTGCATTTAAATTATTGGTATAAGCAGCATGGTGCTTCGTATAATGGGTCACCATCGTAAGCTCGTCGATATGGGGTTCCAGTGCATTAAAATCATATTTTAGTTCTATTTGTTTAAACATATTAGGTCACTCCTTTATTTGATTTATTTATATTTGATAATGATAATTGATATTGTTTATCGTGATTACATTATGCCACATAAATTAATTTAATGCAATACAATTTTTTAAAATTTAATAATTTTTTTCTTTGCTTATAGGAACCTTAAAAAGAAAAGCAACTTCTTTGTTTACGATATTATATTAAGTTTTATGATGACTAATATTGCGAAATAAAATAAAGTAATTTCTATATTGACAGATAAATTCATATTATTTAAACTTGATATTGTATGTCGAATGAAGTAATATTGACAGAAGAGATAATACTAACGTAGGAGGAAAATATATAGTAAGGGTTTCTATATATAAAAATATGTCTATGAAGCTGTTAAAGAGTGTTTCTATACGAGTAAAGCTGACTGCTAGCTTTCTTATAATCCTGGTGTTTGTAATTTCCACAGGAATTATTGCATCCAGCAGTGTATATAGTGTTTCAAAAAACGGTGAAGATATGTATAGTTATAATCTGAAAAGCATTGATATGCTCCATCAGATTAAGGAAAATAATATACAGGTGAAAGCTTATCTGTTAGAAGCAGTATACGCCCAGGATTTTTCGACAACAAATAAAGTTGTGCCATTAATAAACAATTTGAATACTAAGAACAAGCTTCTAATGGCAGGATATGAGCAGAACCTGTTAAAAGCTGATAACAAGAAAGCCTGGGAGGCTTATAAAAACGAGCTTACCAAATATTCTACGTCCAGAGATGAAATCATAAAGTTTGTTTCTCAGGGAAATAATGCTATGGCAAAGGGATTGCTGGAAGACTTTGAAGCAAGCCGGGTTACCATGCAGGACCAGCTGGATAAATTAGTCGGAAGCAATCAAAAGGTAGCTGAAAACAAAAACAAAGAGAATAAGTCCAGTGTTGCAAAAGTATCCTTTAGCACCATTATGATAACAGTTGTAGGCGGCATAGTGGCTATAGGTCTTGGTCTCATTATATCCCTATACATAACCAGGAACTTAAAAAAGGGCCTGCAGTTTGCGAAAGCCCTGGAAAACGGTGATTTGACTTATAAAGTTCATTTTAAAAGCAATGATGAATTTGGAAAACTCCTTCAGTCTATGGGAATAGCACAGGAAAGAATGAGAGATACCGTTTCGAATATTATGGAGAGAACGATGGAAGTGGCAGCCTCCAGCCAGGAACTTTCAGCGGCCATTGAAGAAGTATCAACTACATTTACCTCTATTAATGAAAATACTGAAAATATCGTAAATGGAATTTTAGATGTGAATTCAGCAACAGAAGAGTTAACAGCTACCATAGACCAGGTTAATTCAGGCGTTACCCAGTTAGCAACCAGTTCTTCTGATGGGAATATGCATTCTATCGAGATTAAGAACCGTGCGGTTAGCATTAAAGAAAATGGATTAAAATCAAAAGAATTAGCTGATTCACTCTATGATGAAAAAGAAGAGAAGATACAGCAGTCTATTGAGAGATCAAAAGTAGTGGAGGAAATCTCTATTATTGCTAGTTCAATCGCTTCCATTGCAGAACAGACAAATCTCCTCTCCCTTAATGCAGCGATTGAAGCCGCTAGAGCAGGGGAGCATGGCAGAGGCTTTGCAGTAGTTGCTGATGAAATTAGAAGTCTGGCAGAACAGTCTTCTAATTATGTAAAGGACATTGCGGAACTTGTTAATAAGGTAATAAGCTCTGTAAATGACTTAGCGGAAAATTCAAGGGATGTGCTGCATTTCGTTGATAATAGAGTACGTGAAGATTACGACTTATTGATACAAACCGGAGAAAGTTATGAGAACGATGCAATTTATGTAAATGGACTTTCCCAGGATACCGCTTCCATGTCTGAGGAATTGAATGCTTCTACGGAAGAAATAAGCAGTGTGGTGCAAAGTATTGCCAGTAATATGGAAGGTACAGCACAAAGCTCTGAGGAAATCCTAAAACGAATGGAGACAACTTCCAGATCAATTGATGAAATGTCCAGGATGGCACAGAACCAGGCAATGATTGCAGAAAGCCTTAACAAAGCAGTGTCTGTTTTCAAGGTAAATGCATAAAAATAGCAAAACAAAAGGAGCTTATGGATAAGCTCCTTTTGTTTTGTTCTATTATAAATCTGAATGGGTTAAGTTCAGATCCGTTCGTTCCTAAGCAAGAGTATTAACAGCTTTACTTAAACGGGAAACTTTTCTTGAAGCAGTATTCTTGTGATAAACGCCTTTGGATGTTGCTTTATTGATCTCAGAAATTGCAGCAAGTAAGCTTGTCTTAGCAAGGTCTTTGTCACCGGCAGCCACGGCAGCATCTACTTTCTTTATAGTAGTCTTAACTTTAGACTTAATAGCTTTATTTCTTAATGCCTTTGTTTCATTAACTAAAATACGTTTTTTAGCAGATTTAATGTTAGCCAAATCGTACACCTCCACAACTTATATTAATAATATTTTGATTCTTTGTTTTCATTAAATCCGGACACGGACGTTCTAATGTAAACATACTATTATATAGTAGTATAAAGACTATTCTATGTCAATACATAAATTTAAAAAAATAAGTAAAAAATAAATAGAAATGTTACTAGAAAGAACATAAAAGGAGGAAATGAATCCTATGGGAAATTTGAGTATGCCAAGGACTGATTTGGCGTTGGAGATCAGAGAAACCTTTCCGGAGAATGATACCCAGATACAAGGAGTTTTATTAAAAGAAGAATACAATAAGAAAAGAGACATAAAAGTTACGACAGTTACCATTAAAGATGACAGAGGCGCAAAGGCAATGGGAAAGCCTATAGGAACCTATATTACGATAGAATCGGCAAAACTGGATGAGAAGGATGAGAGTTTTCAGGAACCGATTACAAAGGAGGTTGCCAAGTATATCAGACAATTAGCAGGAGATGTAAAAGGTAAAGAAATTCTAGTAGCAGGTCTTGGGAACAGAGAAGTAACACCGGATGCTCTTGGTCCTCAGGTAGTGGACAATCTTCTTGTCACAAGACATCTAAAGGAAGAGTACGGAGAAGAATTCCTGGAACGAAATAAAATGGGCAATATCAGTGCCATTGCTCCCGGTGTTATGGCCCAGACCGGAATGGAGACCAGTGAGATCTTAAAAGGAATTATTAAAGAAACAAATCCTAAATTAGTTGTTGTTATTGATGCATTGGCAGCAAGAAGTGTTGACAGGGTAAATAAGACCATACAGATAACGGATACGGGTATCAGCCCGGGCTCGGGAGTGGGAAATAACCGCAAGGAACTAAATAAGAAAAGCCTGGGAATTGATGTAATCGCTTTGGGGATACCAACAGTCGTAGATGCTGCCACTATTGTAAGGGATACCATGGAACATTATATGCAAGGACAGGACTTTTCGGAGCAGGAGACAAATCAATTTATCAATGAGGTGGGAGAGCATAGCATCCGTAATATGTTTGTGACACCGAAGAATATAGATGAAGCGATTAAACAAATCAGTTATACCGTTTCAGAGGCATTAAATCAAAGCTTTGTATAAAACTAATATAATTTTGAGTTCAAATTTTGCAGTTTGACTTCTAATTTTCACTGTATGCTATCAAACAGGTGTTATTATGAGAAGACAAACTGCTTTTTTTGAGCCGGAATTTTCAAATACCGGATAGCATGTCTTAAAAATTTCTTAAAATACCACCAGAAATGTTATCAGATATTATTTTGAAGCATATGATAAATAAGGTAATACTTTACGATGTTTAAAACTATAAGAGGAGTATGCTATGAGAAGATATCGCTATAAGGTTGAAAGATTTTTCTTTATGACACTATGGACCATAATACTGATACTGAGTTTTACAGTACTAATTAAAGGAATTAACGTACTCGGCAATAACAGCCTGGCAAAATCAAGTGTGTCTCTGAAAGAAAAATTCATAACGGTTGTTTCAAATTACGTTCTGGAATCCCATAGCCCATTGTTACATTACATAGAAGATACCAATGGAAAAGACAGCGGATATGCCTTTAGCGGAATCATACATAACTTCCCAATCAATGAATACATAGCAAGAGCGGACACAACGGAAGGCAGGCAGTACATAGAAAATAATCCAATGCTCTACACCTCAAAGGACAGTACACTTATGGGGCCGCAAGAGTACTTAAACCTTATTAAACAAGGGGCTCAAAGAGCCAGTGCCAGTGCAACGAATACAGAGGATACAGCGGAGGAAGCTTCCGTACCAGTGGAATCTCAAGGAATAAGCAATGAGATGCTTCCCATTGATATTATAAACGGTGAGTTCTATATGGAAGATGAGGGAACCAGTAATGTTGATGATTACGATAAACAAGCGGTGACATCTCCAAACGGAGAACATTATACCTTAGACCAGTTGGAGAATATACACTTTCTGTATAACAATTTTTATATCATTGATGGTACAACATCTGTTAAGGACTCATTGTTTGATGCAAAAAAGATGTTAAATATGGATATGTCAATAAAAGCCAAAGCAGACAAGCCGCAAATCTTAATATACCATACACATTCCCAGGAGGCTTTTGCAGACAGCAAAGAAGGAGTTGAGTCTGACACAGTTGTAGGTGTCGGCACTGTATTAACTGATATACTGGAAAAAGATTATGGTTATAATGTTATTCATGATAAGACAAAGTATGATATGCTGGGAGGGTATTTAGACCGTAACCTGGCTTATAACTATGCAGCGGATGGGTTGAATAAACTTTTAAAAAAATATCCTACTATAGAGGTAGTAATAGACCTACACAGAGATGGAGGGAATAAGAGGGTTGTAACCATAAATGGGGAGAAAGTTGCCAATGTTATGCTTTTTAATGGTTTAAGCAGAAATTCAAAGGGTGAGGACATATCTTATCTCTATAATCCGAATCTGCAGAAGAATCTGGCTTTTAGTCTGCAGATGCAATTAAAGGGAAGAGAACTTTTTCCGGGATTTATGTATAAGAATTATCTGAAAGGCTTCCGTTTTAACTTGCATCTTCGTGAAAAATCTCTCCTGGCAGAAGTTGGAACTGCGAATAATACAGTATCAGAAGAGAAAAACTCTATGAAATACCTTGCTAAAATATTAAATGAGGTATTATCAGGAAAAAATTGATATAATTTAATACGATTAATCAACGCCTGAGAATGCAATCTTCTTGTCACTGCCCTGCTGATATGCTATAATACTCGTGATTATCTCATTTTGCATGAGGAGCAGGATTGAAAGAAAATTTAGAGAAAGAAAGGGCGCCACAATGTGGGCAGTATCCCAGGTATAACTGGGATATGCATCGGGTGTAATCAATGATTGATCAAAGCAATATTCGCAATTTTTGTATCATTGCTCATATAGATCACGGCAAATCAACGCTTGCGGATCGTATTATAGAAAAGACAGGGCTATTGACCAGCAGAGAAATGCAGGCACAGGTTCTGGATAACATGGAACTGGAAAGAGAACGAGGAATTACGATTAAAGCCCAGGCAGTAAGAACTGTCTATAAAGCTAAAAATGGTGAAGAATATATTTTTAATCTGATTGATACTCCTGGACACGTAGATTTTAACTATGAAGTATCAAGAAGTCTGGCTGCCTGTGAAGGCGCTATCCTGGTAGTAGACGCTGCCCAGGGAATTGAAGCCCAGACCCTTGCCAATGTTTATCTGGCATTGGATCATAACCTGGATATTATGCCGGTTATTAATAAGATAGATTTACCCAGTGCAGAGCCTGAGAGAGTAAAAGCAGAGATTGAAGATGTAATCGGTCTGGAAGCGGAGGATGCTCCTTTAATTTCCGCTAAGATGGGAATTAATATCGAAGAAGTGTTAGAGCAGATTGTAACGAAAATATCTTCTCCTAAGGGAGATGTAAATGCTCCCTTAAAAGCTTTGATTTTTGACTCAAAATACGATTCTTACAAAGGAGTAATTATATTCTGCCGTATCGTGGAAGGAAGAGTAACGAAAGGCACCAGCATTAAGATGATGGCTACCGGAGCCAGTGCGGATGTAGTTGAAATCGGTACTTTCGGAGCGGGACAGTTTATCCCTTGTGAAGAACTGACCGCCGGCATGGTTGGGTATATTACGGCCAGCTTAAAGAATGTACGGGATACCAGAGTCGGAGATACTGTTACTGACAAGGACAGGCCCTGTAGTGAAGCCCTGCCCGGCTATAAAAAAGTAAATTCCATGGTTTATTGCGGCATGTATCCGGCTGATGGTGCTAAGTACCCTGATTTAAGAGATGCCTTAGAGAAGCTGCAGTTAAATGATGCCGCCCTTCAGTTTGAGCCGGAGACCTCGGCAGCTTTAGGCTTTGGCTTCCGCTGTGGTTTTCTTGGTCTCTTGCACCTGGAGATTATCCAGGAAAGACTGGAAAGAGAGTATAACCTGGATATTGTAACCACCGCCCCAGGCGTAGTATATAAGGTGCATAAAACCGATGGACAGATATTAGAGATTACAAATCCTTCTAATCTTCCGGACCCTTCTGAGATCTTATTTATGGAAGAGCCTATCGTGAATGCGGAGATTATGGTGACGACAGAATTTGTAGGTTCCATAATGACTTTATGTCAGGAGCGAAGAGGCGTTTATTTAGGGATGGAATACATGGAGACTACCAGGGCACTCTTAAAATACGAGCTGCCTTTAAATGAAATTATTTATGATTTCTTTGATGCACTAAAATCCAGATCGAAAGGTTATGCATCCTTCGATTATGAGATGAAGGGCTATGAACAGTCCGAGCTTGTGAAGCTTGATATTCTTATTAATAAAGAAGAGGTGGATGCCCTATCCTTCATTGTACATGGGGAATCTGCCTATGAACGCGGAAGAAAAATGTGTGAAAAGCTGAAAGAAGAAATACCAAGACAATTATTTGAAATTCCGATTCAAGCCGCCGTGGGTAGTAAGATAATCGCCAGAGAAACGGTAAAGGCCATGCGAAAAGATGTACTGGCCAAGTGTTATGGCGGTGATATTACCCGTAAGAAAAAGCTTTTGGAGAAGCAAAAAGAAGGCAAGAAACGTATGCGTCAGGTAGGCAATGTAGAAATACCACAGAGTGCCTTTATGAGCGTACTGAAGCTGGATGAGGATTAAGAAGGGAGAACTCTTTTGCTGTTTCGATATGGCAAAAGAGTTTTTTTAGAAGGGGGTGCAATCTTGGAAATAAAAATACTGGTAGTGGAAGATGATGAAGATATTAACCTGTTAATAAGAAGGTATCTGACTAAAGGAAATTATACCACGGCAGGGGCCTATTCCGGAACGGAAGCGAAACTTTTGCTTTCTATGGATGCCTTTGACCTGATAATATTAGATTTGATGATACCCGGTATGAACGGTGAGGAACTTATAAAGGTTATAAGGGAGAAATCCGAAGTGCCGATACTTGTAATATCAGCGAAAAGCGCATTGGAGGATAAGGTAAGGGTATTAAAGTCCGGTGCTGACGACTATATGACCAAACCCTTTGAACGGGAAGAGGTAATGGCGAGAGTAGAAGCACTCCTGCGAAGAAGCAGGCTTATACCAAAGCAGAATATGGAGAGCAAGGATTTACAATTAAAGAATCTGGTTTTAAAGCCTTCTTCAAGGGAAGTATTTGTAAAAGGAAATCAGGTGATTTTAACCGCCTATGAATTTGATATATTATACCTGCTTATGAAACATCCGGATATGGTTTACAGCAAGGAGCAATTATATCAGGAGGTCTGGAGCGCAGGCTACTATGGGGAAGATAATACCATTAATGTACATATCAGTAATATCAGAAAAAAAGTGAAAGAATTTGATGATGAAAGCTATATCAGAACGGTATGGGGAATCGGCTTCAAAATCGATAAATAGAGATTTCTGTTTTGTTCATCTTTATACTTTCTTTAAGTTTGGTTAAGTACATCTTTAATCCTCCTTGTTATACTAATACCATAATAATTCAAGGGAAAGAGTGAGATGAAAGTGATTAAAAGGATTGGAAAAGAAGTAAAAGATAAATCTTTCTCATACCCTGATTTTGTACGCGTGGTAAAGCACGCAGATGGGAGCCAAATATGGAAGAAGGAATTTTAGAAGTCAGAAAACTTTCAAAGCAGTATAAAAATACAAAGGCTTTGGATAAAGTGGATCTGATATTAAAGCGTGGAGATATCTACGGACTAGTAGGGAAGAATGGAGCAGGAAAAACTACCCTGCTGCGAATCCTGACAGGACAGTCCTTTCAAACGGAAGGAGCTATATCCTTGTTCGGGGAAAATACAGAGGAGGGCCTTAGAAAAGGAAGAAAACGGGTAGGAGCCATTATAGAAGAACCCGGATTTTATTCTTATATGACGGCCAGGCAAAATTTGGAGTATTACAGAATTCAAAGGGGCATACCGGGAAAACAGTGTGTACAGGAAGCGTTAACTGAAGTTGGGCTGGCAGACACGGGAAGTAAGAAGTTTCAAGACTTCTCACTTGGTATGAAGCAGAGGCTTGGTCTTGCTCTGGCTTTGATGAATAAGCCGGAAATACTGCTTTTGGATGAACCTATAAACGGACTGGACCCATTTGGTATAGTTGAAATCAGAAATCTTCTGCTGAAACTTAATCAGGAAAAGAAAATTACAATCTTGATATCAAGTCATATTCTGGCGGAACTTTCGAACCTTGTTACCAAATACGGCTTTATTGATCAGGGGAAGTTAATCAAACAGTTATCGGGAGATGAGTTAAAAGAAGAATGCAGTAAATATCTGGAGGTTAAGGTGGATAAGGCAGAACATCTGGCTGCCATTCTTGAGACCAGGTTAGGCTGTCATGAATATAAAGTTACCTCGGATTATACACTGCAAATTTATGAATATCTTAATCAACCAGAGGTAATCAGTCAGCTGGCCATAGAAAATGGGATAGGATTAAATTCAATTCATTTAAAAGAAATCAATCTGGAAGATTATTTTATGCAGTTGTTAGGAGGTAAATAAAATGAAATTATATTTAAGAAGTGAGATTTATCGTATATTCCATAGAATGAACTCCTATGTATTTATAGGAATATGTACAGCTTTGCTGATAAGTTCCAATATTGTTTTAGCTGCCCTAAAGCATGTGGATAAGAAATTCCCCTATGCCACAACTTTTTACTCCATAGCTAATCTATATACAAGTTTTATGGCGATATTTTTACTCTGTGTACTGATTGGTATTATGATATTTGGTAACGAGCATGGGTACCATACCATGAAAAACAGCTTATCCTATGGGATATCAAGGAAAAGTATTTATTTTGGAAAGTTGATAATAGAGATTATTTATGGTGTTGCTGCATTTACGTTAATTAGCAGTATCCATATAACGGCTGCCTACTTGCTGCTGGAGGATTCCGGCCCGGCTAATCTGATATTGTTTTTGAGAACAGTCCTGTACTGCCTGCCGTTGTTATTATTTTCCATCAGTGCTACGAATTGCTTTATCTTTCTTTTTGAAAGTACAGGTGCTGCTATTACGGCTATCTTAAGTTTGTTGGTGGTACTTCCTCTTATCTCTAGTCTTCTTGGCATGAAATTTGAAGCAATTCGAAGATTTGCGGATATTCTTCCTTTTAATATGATAAAAAATACACAGTTTGATTTTGATAAGCTGGATTTTGTATTTAAAGGAAGTGTAAACACATTGTCCGGTTACTGGATATCCGGAATAATACAAACGGCAATAGTTATTATCATAGGTTATTGTGTATTTCAAAAAAGAGAAATAAAATAAGAGAGTGGAGCTGACTACCTATACGGAACTGTAGGTAAAAAGGAAGGGAGGGGGATTATGTTTTATATAGGTATTGGATTGGGTGTATTTGGCATCCTATCAATCATATCCCTTTTATTACTTCTAAAGGCAATCAGGGATGTCTTTAAGCAGATGGATGAGATAGAAGAACAGCCGGAAGAAAACAGAGAGTTAAAGAATCCTGTTACCAGCCGTAGTCTGGAGAAGCTTCTGGTACGTATCAATCGTATTTATCAATCCAGACAGCAGGAAAGAATCCTTTTATTAAGAAGGGAAAAAGGGATTCGCAGAGAGATTGAGAATGTTTCGCATGACCTGCGAACTCCTTTAACTTCCATTATTGGTTATCTGGATTTAATACAGGATAAAGATACGGGAGAAGAGGAGAAAAGAGAATATCTGGAGATAATAGGGAAGCGAGCAAGAGGATTAAAGAATCTAATAGACAACTTCTATGAACTCTCCCGCCTGGAAGGTGAGAATTATCCGGTAACACTGACAACAGTTCCGCTGCAGCCTCTTATAAAAGAGATAATACTATCTTTTTACCGGGAATTTGAAGAAAGAGGAATACAGGTAGCGGTTAAACTGGAGGAGGTAGAACGTATTACAGTAGCCGACCGGCTGCAGTTAAGCAGAATAATAATAAATTTGATACAGAATGCAACAAAATACAGCCGCAGTTTTTTCGAAATTGAACAAGTTAGTAAAGACGGACTCTGCAGTATTTATTTTCGTAATGACCATAAGGGCATGAAGGAAGAAGAAATGCAATTGATTTTTAACAGGTTCTATACCGGAGATACTGTACGAAGTAATCGGAGTTCCGGTCTGGGGCTTACAATAGCAAAAATATTGGCGGAAAAGCAAAAGGCACAAATTCATGCCTCCTTGGAGGGTGATGTATTTGTTATTGAATTGCAGTTGAACATTTTATGAAAGGGAAGGAGAAACATTATTGAAAGACACGCGTAACTTAGGTTTATATCTGCATATTCCCTTTTGTGAAAGAAAATGTCTTTATTGTGATTTTCTTTCTGCCGCTGCTGATACTTCTACAAAAGATAATTATGTAGAGGCTCTCATGAAAGAAATTAACAGTTATAAAGAAATGGCATCGAAATATTCTGTTAAGACAATATTTATTGGTGGTGGTACACCCACAAGCCTGAATGCGGATAGCATTATTCGAATTATGGAAAAAGTAAAGGATACCTTCCTTATAAGCTGCAACGCAGAGATTACCATAGAAATGAATCCGGGGACAATAGACAGAGAGAAGCTCCTGGCCATCAGACATTCTGGCATCAATCGTATCAGCATGGGACTTCAGTCAGCTGATAATAAGGAGCTAAAGCTCCTTGGAAGGATTCATACCTATGAGACTTTTCTGGAAAACTATTCTCTTGCCAGAGAACTTGGGTTTGACAATATCAACATTGATCTAATGTCTTCCTTACCGGAGCAAAGCCTTGATAAATGGATGAAAACTTTAGAAAAGGTTACTGATTTGAATCCGGAACATATTTCTGCTTACAGCCTGATATTAGAAGAAGGAACACCTTTCTATCAAAAATATAGTTCCATTCCAATTGATGAAGAACTGGACAGACAAATGTATTGGGAAACAGAAAATTATCTAAAGAGCAAGGGATATGAACATTATGAAGTATCCAATTATGCAAAAAAGGCAAAAGAATGCAGACATAATAATTCTTACTGGGTGAGAGAGAATTATCTCGGACTTGGATTAGGTGCTTCCTCTATGATAGAGAATACCAGATTTCGAAAGGAAGATAACTTAAAAGAATATATAAAAAATGCAGGTAATCATGTTTTGACAGATAAAGAGATTGAGAAGCTTTCTATAAACCAACAGATGGAGGAATTTATGTTTTTAGGACTCCGGCTCATGGAAGGAGTCAGCAAAGCTGTATTTGAAAGGACATTTCAAATCCCAATGGATAATATCTATAAGGAAGAACTGGAACGTTCAATCCGCGAGGAACTACTGCAGGAGAAGGAAGGCAGAGTATATCTGACAAATAGGGGAATAGATTTAAGCAATACGGTAATGGCAAGATTTTTACTTGAATAAAGTTGCCAGAAAGTTAGTATGGCAAGTACAAAAAACCATAAAAAGCAAGGCTTTTTTATGGTTTTTTCTGCTATGTAAAAACGTAAAGATAAAGCAATAAAAACACTAAGCTTTAGTAAAAAATATGAAATTAAAGGAAAAAACTTGACATAATAAAAAAATAGCGATACTATTACAATAGTTAGCGCTCTTGAATATATAAATGCGGTTAAACATTTATTTTAAAAAGTTCTTTAGATTATCTGAATAGTCTATCTATATGTTATTAAATTCCTACTGCAAATTTGCGCTATCATTAAGCCATTAATATCCCAATCTAGTTACGAATATTATTTTACGCAGGGAGAATAATATGATTTTTAATGAGAATGAAACGTTTAAAAATAAAATTGGATTTGCAATTCAATATTTTCGCCAAAAAAATAAGTTATCACAAAGCGCTTTGTGTAAAGGGGTATGTTCTGTATCAGCTCTATCCAGGATTGAAGCGGGTGAACGGGAAGCTGATGCATTACTATTGGAAGTCCTGCTAGAGCGAATGGGTAAAACAACAGATAAATTTGAATTAATTTTAACAGATTCCGATTATGTATCATTTCAGAAGCGGCAGGAAATTAAACGTTTAATTCATAATAACGATTTAGTAGGAGCAGCCGAGCAGCTAGATTTATATCAGCTAATTAATCAGGCAAAAGGCAATGTACATAAACAATTTATAACTAGAACAGAGTCGAAAATAAATGAATTGAAAGGAGGAGCAATTGAAAAATCAATTGATCTATTAACAAAAGCTGTTACATATACTGTTCCGGATTTTAGAACAAATGGTTTCAACGAATATTTACTAAGCAGTTCGGAACTCGATATTATTATAGATATTGCAATAAAATACTCTTTTATTGGGGCATCAGCTAAGGCAAAGGATATATTGTTTCAAATACTAGAGTATTTGGATATGCGTAAATATATGGAAGCCATGAATAATCTATATCCAAAAGTGTCAATTATCTTGTGTAGGTTATTAAATCAGACAATTGATTTTGACAAAATTATCGAGATATGCTCGAAGGGTCTGAAAAAAGATAAAAGCAACCTGAAATTGGAGTATAAAGGTGAATTATTACTGATAAAAGCACAGACTAGGGAATTTATGATAAAGAGAGAAAACATGCAACTGAAAATGGTAAAGGAATATCTAAAATATTATCTTGAGGCATACTATATCTTTGATATATGTGGGAATACTACAAAAACTGATTATATTAAAAGATATTTAAAGGAGGAGAATGCGTGGGAATATATCGATTAGGAGATATTATTCGAATGACCAGAAAATCTCTTTCAATTACACAGGAACAATTGTGTGATGGAATTTGCTCGGTAGAAACATTGTCCCGTGTTGAAAATGGAAGGCAGATTCCGGGTAAGGATGTTTATGAATTGCTTATGGAGCGTTTGGGACGCAGCCGGGAAAGAGCATATTCTATGCTTTCCATTTCAGATTATTGTATATTTGAGAAGATGAAACTGTTCTCTGATTACATAGAAAGGTACGATTATTTCAGGGCGGAGAAGGTATTAAATCTTTTAAAAAGGTCATTAGGAGATTCGATTATGGATAAGCAATTTTTAATGAGGGGAGAAAATATTATTAATTACCGACTAAATCGAATTAGTGCAGAAGAATTCCTGCAGGGATTGGAAAAGTCTATTTTGTTAACAATTCCCCAATATGGCAAAATTTCATTATCAGACTGGCCATTAAATTATCAAGAGACAGTTTTGCTGCTTAATATATCTTCTGCTCTTGCACAGAATAATCGATATGATAAAGCAATTGCAATACTTGAAGAAGTTAGTAATTTTATGAGGCAAAGTTATGTGGATGAGGAACAAAAAATAATCTTACAGGCAAAAATTTTAAGTAATCTCTCAAAATGGTATGGTTTGATTAAGAAGCACGATAAAGCAATTGAGATTGCCATGGAGGGTATAAATTTTTGTAAAAAGTATAATCTTGGTAATGTACTGCCCAATCTATTATATAGTATAGTATGGAATAAAGAGCAGCTAATTAGAATGGGCAAATTACCGCTTGAAAATAAGACAGAATGTTTTAAATATCTTAGACAAGCATATTATATTGCAGGTGTTATGCAGCAAAAGTTAATTCAACAATTTTTATTGGATCATATTAATAAATATTATGGAAGCTGCAAGTTGCTTGATTAATTTGCTTATTTAATCTTTTTCAGGCATGTCATTTAATATATGAAAGCCATTGTCTGTAGTTGCTGCCGGATTTAGTGGAGCATTAAAAATTACAAGATTTAGAGTTACTATAATTAATATGATTGTTAAAGCATTTTTTATGGGACTCATTTTTTAACCCTCCTTTCATAGAATTAAGTATACTAAGTTTATTTTCTAATGACCATGTCGTATATGGAGAATATTGTATAATAGAATAAGAATTATAAAGACCATGCCAAGGTTTGAAAAATGATAATATTTTCCAAACTCGACATGGTCTTTTTTATTTTGGTGAGGTAATATGTAATCAGCAAAGTATATATATGTTAGTAATGATACTAAAAGATGAATATTATTAAAGATGAATTTTAAATAATTTATGATGGTGCCAAATTATTATTGGGCCTTCATATAAAACTTATTAGAAAGGAGTGATACTGATGGATTTTTTAGTAAAAAGCAATCAATCATTTGTAACTACTGCATCAAGTTCCTGTCCTTATGATTTTGCATGTCCCAAATTAAGCTGTGGCGTTAATTGTCCTACATTATCTACCGGATGTATGATTAAATTAAGTTAAATTTAACAAAATAGGAGAAAATAATGGATTATTTAGTGTTAAAGAACAAAGAAAATACCGTATCAGCTATGTGTATTGTTAATGTATGCGGTGCCAACTGTAGTATATTAACAACCGGATGTATTATTAAGTTTTAATAATTTTATACTTATCCAATCAAAAGAGAGGAGGATAACATATGGATTTTCTGGTAAAGAATAACAATGCATCTATATTAGCTTCAGGATGCAGCACCAACATAAGCTGCCCGCCATTAAGTTGCGGAGTTAACTGCGGATCATTAACCACCGGTTGTATGATTAAACTATAAAATTATTAATATAATTAGTTAATCCATAGTATCTAAGTGGATTAACTAATTATATATAAAATATTTATAAGATCTATAAGTATCAATTTAGCATAAACATATCAATTATATATTGAAAGGGGATTCGTATGGATTATTTAGTAAAAAGTGATGAGAACCATTCCAAAGTTGAGCCGATGGTAATATGTGGAGTGGATGCCTGTTTAATAAATGGCATATGCGGTGTTGTTGCATGTGGCATTAATCTGTTTTGTCCAATTAATGCATGTGTTGCAAATGCATAACAATGATGGGAGATTACTATAAATGAAGCAATCAAAATACAATTTCTTTTATGATTTTCCGGATCAGGAAGAGAAGAAATTGGCGTATAATGCATTAACTAATTCATTGGCTTTAATGGATCAAGAACATTATACACAATATTATAATTTTGCCAGCAATAATATAACCATAGAGGATGAAAAGTTTATCGATGATTTGAAAATGGGAGGTTATATCATTGAGGATGAAATGGATGAGTTAAAGTTATTAGAACTTCAGCTTTTCCAGAACCGGTTTAACCGTTCAGTACTTGGGTTAACGATTGCAGTAACGGCTGACTGTAATTTTCGATGTACTTATTGTTATGAAAAAAACAGCATCGAAAATACAAAAATGAATCAAGATGTACAGGATAATATTATTCAGCTGATTACAGATCAGGCAAATGGATTAAAAGTTTTAGCAGTTACCTGGTATGGCGGTGAACCTTTATTAATGATTAATGTGATACGGGATTTATCAGAACGTATTCAAAAGATCTGTGATGAAAATCAAATTACCTATTTTGCGTATATGGTTACCAACGGATACTTGTTAACCCGTGAGATTGCTTTGGACTTAAAAGATAAGCTTAATATCCAGGGGATGCAGATAACATTAGATGGGCCAGAAGATATACATAACAAGCGAAGGCCATTAGCGGGAGGGCAGGGTACATTTCAGAAAATTCTGAATAATTTAAAAGAAAACATAGATGTTCTTCCGTCCGTATCAATACGAATTAACACAGATATTGATAATCAGGATAGAATCAGTGAAGTGTTTCAAGTATTAAAAGATAATGATTTGGCTGAGAAAGTGAATGTTTATCTGGGGCATGTGGAAGCACTGAATGATGGGTATGTTACCTGCAAATGCTTGACACCGGAAGGATTTTCACAGGCATATTATGATTTTATGAAAGAAAATAAACTGGATATCAAGAAGCTGTATCCTAGGAGATTTACAAACTACTGTGGTGCTGATGCTGTAAATTCCTTTGTAGTAGGTGCTGATGGAAACTTGTATAAATGCTGGAATGATATAGGAATCCAGGAAAAATTAATTGGAAAGCTTCCTATGGAAGGTGTTGTTGACAACTTTAAACTATATTCGGATTACTTGCTATATGACCCTACCAAGGATGAACGTTGTACTGAATGTAAACTACTTCCTGTTTGTATGGGAGGATGTCCGAACAGAAGACTCCTTGGAGTGGAAAATTGTAATCATACAAAGTATGTTCTGGAAGAATATCTACAAGCATGTGCGCATAGTATAATTGAAGAAAGGATGGGGTAATTAATGGACTTTTTGGTACTTTTTAATAACTGGAATAGGATGATGGCTAAGAAAAATTTAGATCCCAAGGTTCTAAGCTGCTGGATTAATGTTCCTAACCCGGGTGTATGCGTTGTTGATGTACATGATAGCTGCACTCAAAAGGATCCTGACGGGGGCTGCGCAATTCAAATTGGATAGAATAATAAAACTTATAGGATGCTATTTGAAAAAATATGCATCCTTATTTACCTTATTTATTAGTACAAGTATTACTGTATGGGGAATTTCAATTCTGATGCCTTTTGTTTCCGGAAGATTAATAGATGTATTAGTTTCTGACAGTCATAAAAGCAGAGTTTATCAATATGTGGCTATTGTAGCTGTTATGAATATAATTAATTTGGTGGTTCAATACTTTGTTGACTTATCGATTACAAAACTTAACGGTAAAATTGCTTTTGATTTAAGTTATCACGTTTATAAAAATATAAAGAAAGCACCTCTTTCTTTTTTTGAAAATGCAGATTCCGTTTATTTAAGTACAAGGATTAATGAAGATAGTAATTGTATCATTAATTTTTTTGTAAGAAATTGTGTTAGTTTCATAACCAATATCCTGACAATATTCTTTGGATTTATTATGATATTTCAAATCAGTCCTGTTATTACTATCTTATTTATTGTAATCATGATAGCCTATATTATTATCTATAAGGCCTTTCGCCAGCCTTTATATCAATCTAACTTTACTTTGATAGAAAAAAGAAATCAGTATTTTTCAGTTATGACGGAACAATTTAAATTGATTAAGTATATAAAATTAAATTCCTTATTCAGTATATTTGATGAGAACCTTATAAAAAGATTTAAAGATGTATTTAATACCGTAATGAACAATTTTCGTTTGAATTACTTATTTTCCAATCTGGCAGCAGGTGTACTGGTATTAGCAAATATTATTATAATCTTTTTTGGTGGGATTAAGGTAATAAATAAAGAAATGACAATAGGAAATTTTACTATATTAAGTACATATTTTAATCTGGTGCTTACTGCAGTTCATTATTTTATTGAATATAGTAAGTCATATCAGCAGACCTTAGTATCTGTTAAACGAATGGAACAAATGAATGAGGTTACAACGGAACATAATGGTTCTATCAGGACAGATGGAATTGAGTTTATCAGTGTACAAAATCTAGATTTCAAGTTTGAACATCAGAAAAAACTGATACAAAATCTATCCTGCACAATGACTAAAGGAAATATTTATTGTATATATGGAAGCAATGGAAGTGGAAAGTCAACTTTTCTTAATATTATAGCCAATCTGTATAACAGTTATCAGGGAAATATATTTATTAATTCTTATAATATTAAGGAAATGGATATGTATTATCTTAGAGAATGCAATATGGCTTATTCCGATCAAGCGGTTACAATGGTTAGAGGAAGTATCTATGAGAATTTGACATATGGGTTAAATAATCAGGAAAAATTAAGAGAAAAAGTTATTTATTGGTGTAAACGATTTAATTTGTATGATAAGATAATAAGTATGCCGGATGGCTTTGAAAGTGATATAGCAGCTGATTATATTACATTGTCCGGCGGAGAAAAAGCTAAAATATCGTTTATAAGAGCACTTGTTAAAGATACACCGATTCTTATCTTAGATGAGCCAACAGCAGCTTTTGATAAAGAAAGTGTGACAATTTTAAAGGAATGTCTGCTGGAGATAAAATCAGGTAAAATCATTCTGCTTATTACCCATGATCAAAGTATTGCTGATATTGCAGATGAAATAATTCAGATTGGTTAGAAAGCTGATTCCAGTGATAAAGTACTCACAAGGCTTCAGAACCTGCCTACAGGGTGGTTTTGAAGCCATTTTCCTAATACAAAGATGTAAATGAAAAGGGGATATAGTCATGTACAAACATTAGTAAAACTTGACAATGTAAAAAAATAGCGATACTATTGCAATAGTAAGTATACTATGAGGAGGCTCTAATGGTAGTAACGTTAATTTTGTCTGTAATGGAAACAGTGATAGCAGTTGCTATAGCAGTATTGCTAATTTATTTGATTGTATTGTCTATATGTGCATTAAAGATATATATAAGGAAGAATAAATAAACTGGCAAGGAAAAATCAAGATGTTAAACCTGAGTTATTCAGTACATTGTCATAAGAAGACACAGTCATTACACATCAGATATATAGTTCAAATGAACTTATAGGATAGAATAATTAATTGGATTTTGGCAGATACGAAAAGAGTGTATGAAACAATAGATTATTTTATTTGAGACCTAAGCAAAGTCCTAAAAATATACATTAAAAAAGCGAATAAAATCCTTTATAAAATTCGAAAATAGCACTTGACAAAATAAATGTTAAGTGCTATTTTATGTATAAAGATATTAGCACTCTATTCGAGTGAGTGCTAACAATCAAAAAGGCAGGAGGGATTCAATGGAACTGGACGAAAGAAAATTGAAGATATTACAAGCTATTATCCGCAATTATCTGGAGACTGGTGAGCCGGTGGGTTCAAGAACAATATCCAAGTACACCGATTTGAATCTCAGTTCAGCCACCATACGAAACGAGATGGCAGATTTAGAGGAGTTAGGCTATATTATTCAGCCCCATACCTCTGCCGGACGTATTCCTTCCGATAAAGGTTACCGATTATATGTAGATACTTTGCTGGAAGAGAAAACTCATGAAGTGGAAGATATGAAGGAACTCATATTAGAGAAAGCAGATAAGCTGGACCATTTACTGAAGCAGGTAGCAAGACTTTTGGCAGATAATACCAACTATACTACTTTGGTTACGAAACCAAAGTACCGAAGTAAAAAAGTGAAGTTTATCCAGCTGACCGAAGTGGATGATACTCATATCTTAGCTGTAATACTGATTGAGGGTAATGTTGTTAAGAATAAGATTATTGAAGTGACAGATTGCCTTGACAAAGAGATTATATTAAAGCTTAATATTGTTTTTAATACTTTCCTTCAGGGCCTTGATTTGGCTGAGATTACCATGTCCCTTATACAGAAGATGAAAGAACAGGCAGGCAATTATAACAGACTTGTAAGTAATATCTTGGATGCGGTGGCAGAAGCCATCAGTGAGGAAGAAGAAGTAGAAATCTATACCAGCGGTGCTACCAATATCCTTAAATATCCGGAACTAAACAATGTAGATAAGGTTATGGAGCTAATTGATACCCTGGAAGAAAAGGAACAATTGTCTGAAATTATTAACCATAACGTAGATACTTCTGAATCCGGTGACATTCAGGTATATATCGGAAGCGAGACACCTGTTCAGGCAATGAAAGATTGTTCTGTTGTAACCGCTACCTATGAGATAGAAGAAGGCGTTTATGGAAAGATTGGTATTATTGGACCAAAACGTATGGATTATGAAAGAGTTGTAAATATATTGCATACCCTAATGGGGCAATTGGATGATATATTTAAGAAGAAAACCTAAGAGAAGGAAAGGTGGTTTAAGTAAGTGGAAGATAATATAAATTCAATGGATGAAACCATTAAGGATCAGGAAACAAATACTGAGGAAACAAAAACTGAGGAAACAAAAACGGAAAATGATGAAGCTGCTTCCGGCTCCGCTTTTGAAGAATCTGACATAGAGATGACAGAAGATACGGAGGAAGATGATACCGAAGAAACTTCCGAAGAGGATTCAAAAGATGGTCAGAAAAAATCCTTTTTCCGAAAGGAAAAAAAGGAAAAGAAAGATAAAAAAGATTTAAAGATTGATGAATTGAATGACAGGCTGATTCGTAACATGGCAGAGTTTGATAATTTCAGAAAACGTTCTGAAAGAGAAAAAGCTCAAATGTTTGAAATCGGAGCAAGGGATATCATTGAGAAGATTCTGCCGGTTATCGATAATTTCGAGAGAGGTCTTGGAGCGATAACGGAAGAGGAGAGAGAAAGTGCTTTTGCACAGGGGATTGAAAAAATCTATAAGCAGATGTTTACTGCTTTATCCGATGCAGGTCTTAAGCCTATTGATGCTGTTGGAAAACCTTTTGATCCGAATTTCCATAATGCCGTAATGCATGCAGAAGACCCTGAACAGGGAGAGAATTTGGTTGCGGAAGAGTTCCAGAAGGGTTATATGTACAGAGATACCGTAATCAGACATAGTATGGTCAAGGTAGTAAACTAAAGTAAATTGCTTATCTAAGCGAATCACACAGATTCACTTTCATAATAGAAAGATTAACAAACATAAAAATCAAACACTTATTAATAGAAGGAGGAATAAATCATGGGTAAAATTATTGGAATCGATTTAGGTACCACAAACTCATGTGTTGCAGTTATGGAAGGCGGTAAACCCGTCGTAATCGCAAATACCGAAGGAGTAAGAACAACTCCCTCCGTAGTAGCTTTCACAAAAACAGGAGAAAGATTAGTTGGTGAGTCTGCTAAACGTCAGGCTGTTACCAATTCAGATAAAACAATTTCTTCTATCAAAAGACATATGGGAACCGACTACAAAGTTTCTATTGATGACAAGAAATACACCCCTCAGGAAATCTCTGCTATGATTCTTCAGAAGTTAAAAGCTGACGCAGAAAGCTATTTAGGTGAGAAGGTAACAGAAGCTGTTATTACAGTACCTGCATATTTTAATGATGCTCAGAGACAGGCAACAAAAGATGCCGGTAAGATTGCCGGACTTGATGTTAAGAGAATTATCAACGAGCCTACTGCAGCAGCACTTGCTTATGGTCTTGATAACGAGCATGAGCAGAAAATCATGGTATACGATTTAGGCGGTGGTACTTTCGATGTTTCCATTATCGAAATCGGTGATGGCGTTATCGAAGTATTAGCTACATCCGGTGATAATAGATTAGGTGGTGATGATTTCGATGAAAGAATCACCAGATATATGATTGATGAGTTCAAGAAAACAGAAGGCGTTGATTTAAGTCTTGATAAGATGGCTCTTCAGAGATTAAAAGAAGCTGCTGAAAAGGCGAAGAAGGAATTATCTTCTGCTACTACAACAAATATTAACCTGCCATTTATCACAGCAACTGCAGATGGTCCTAAGCACTTTGACTTAAACTTAACTAGAGCTAAATTTGATGAGTTAACACATGATCTGGTAGAAAGAACCACAGTTCCTGTTCAAAACGCATTAAGAGATGCAGGTCTTTCTGCTTCCGACCTTAAGAAGGTACTTTTAGTAGGTGGTTCTACCCGTACTCCTGCTGTTCAGGATAAGGTAAGACAGTTAACAGGTCAGGAACCTTCCAAAACATTAAATCCTGATGAATGTGTTGCTATCGGTGCTTCCATTCAGGGTGGTAAATTAGCCGGTGATGCCGGTGCAGGAGATATCCTTCTTCTGGATGTAACTCCTCTGTCCTTAAGTATTGAAACAATGGGCGGTGTAGCTACCAGATTAATTGAAAGAAATACAACAATTCCTACCAAGAAGAGCCAGGTATTCTCAACAGCTGCCGATAACCAGAGCGCAGTTGATATCAATGTTGTACAGGGTGAAAGACAATTTGCAAAAGATAACAAGAGCCTTGGACAATTCCGTCTGGATGGAATTCCGCCGGCAAGAAGAGGTGTTCCTCAGATCGAAGTAACATTTGATATTGATGCCAATGGTATCTTAAATGTTTCTGCAAAAGATTTGGGAACCGGAAGAGAACAGCACATTACTATTACAGGTGGCTCCAACCTTTCCGATTCCGATATCGATAAGGCAGTAAAAGAAGCTGCTGAATATGAAGCACAGGATAAGAAACGTAAGGAAGCCGTAGAAGTAAGAAATGATGCAGATTCCATGGTATTCCAGACAGAGAAGGCCTTATCAGAAGTAGGCGATAAGATTAATTCTGATGATAAGACAAAGGTAGAAGGCGATTTAAATCACTTAAAGGATTTAATCCAAAAATCCAATCCGGAAGTCATGTCTGAAGGTGAAGTTGCTGATATCAAAGCTGCCAAAGAGAAATTAATGGAAAGCGCTCAGGCTTTATTTGCTAAACTGTATGAGCAGTCTCAGGGCGGTCCTGCACCGGATATGTCAGGAGCTGGGGGTGCTGCAGGTAATACAGGAAGCACTTACGGTGATGATGTAGTTGATGGTGACTACAGAGAAGTATAAGTTTTTGCTTGACGATTATAAGATAATTCATTAAAATATGATTTGACTTGTCGAATCGGGCAAAATGCAGATAAACTATAGTAGGCAGTCGCAAGACTGCCTACTTGGCAGTTGAAAGACTGCCTACTTGGCAGTTGAAGGATTGCCTACTTCTCAATGCAGAGATTAAGCTAGTGTAGTACTGCGGGCAGGATTGCAGTACCCTAAGGGTTTAGGAGGATAGATTATATTATGGCAGATAAACGTGATTATTATGAAGTGCTGGGAGTGTCTAAAACTGCAGGTGATGATGAAATAAAGAAAGCTTATAGACAGCTTGCTAAGAAATATCACCCAGATGCCAATCCGGGGGATAAAGAGGCTGAAGTTAAATTTAAAGAGGCTTCTGAGGCATATGCTGTTTTAAGTGATGCTGAAAAGAGAAGACAGTATGACCAGTTCGGACATTCTGCATTTGATGGCGGAGCCGGCGGAGCTGGTGGATTTGACTTTACAAATATGGATATGAGTGATATCTTCGGGGATATTTTCGGAGATTTATTTGGCGGCGGCAGAAGCAGAAGAGCCAGTAATGGCCCCATGAAAGGACCCAATGTCCGTGCCGGAGTCAGAATTACCTTTGAAGAGGCGGTAACCGGAACCGATAAGGAACTGGATGTAAATCTTAAAGAAGAATGTACTACCTGTAACGGTACCGGAGCTAAACCCGGAACCAGTACCGAGACCTGTAAGAAATGCGGCGGTAAGGGTCAGGTGGTATATACACAGCAGTCACTTTTTGGAATGGTACGAAATGTACAGACTTGTCCGGATTGCGGCGGAAGCGGAAAAGTAATAAAGGATAAATGTACTGTCTGCTATGGAAGCGGATATGTAACAAGAAAGAAAAAGATACAGGTTTCCATTCCAGCAGGTATTGACAACGGACAGAGCATACGAATCAGGGAAAAAGGAGAACCGGGTACTAACGGCGGAGAACGCGGAGATTTGTTAGTAGAGGTAACAGTATCACGTCATCCGATATTCCAGAGACAGGAATATGACATCTTTTCTACTGCACCTATTTCTTACGCGAAAGCTGCTTTAGGCGGAGATGTTAAGATCAGTACTGTGGATGGAGATGTATTATATAATGTAAAGCCCGGAACTCAGACAGATACCAAGGTAAGACTTCGTGGAAAAGGTGTTCCGACACTGCGTAATAAGCAGGTCAGAGGTGATCATTATGTAACTCTCGTGGTACAGGTTCCGACAAAGTTATCTGCAGAGCAAAAAGAATTACTGCAGAGATTTGATGAAGCCATGGAAGGCAAAGTGGAAGTTGAAAGTCACGAGAATGATAAAGAGAAAGAGAAAGGCAAAAGAAAGCTTTTCGGTAAAGATAAATAGATAATACGATAAAGGGCATACAGGAAAAGTCAGGAGATAAGGGATGAAATGGGTAAAGCTTACGCTTAAGACCGTAACAGATGCAGTAGAGCTGATAAGTGACATGTTAATCGAATTAGGGATTGAAGGAATTGAAATTAAAGATAATGTGCCGATAACCGAGAGAGAAAAGAAAGAATTATTCATAGATATTCTGCCGGAACTTGATACGAATAACAAGGAGGCATTTATCAGCTTTTATCTGAATGAACAGGATAATACAGATGAAGTCATTCATTCCGTAAAAGAAGGACTGAAAGAATTGTCACAGTTCGTAGATACAGGTTCCGGTGATATTGAAATCTCCGTTACCGAGGATACAGATTGGATTAACAACTGGAAAGCCTATTTCAAGCCTTTTCGCTTGGAGGATAACATCGTAATAAAGCCTACCTGGGAAGAGCTGACAGATAAAAAGGAAGGGGATATTGTGATCGAACTGGACCCCGGAACAGCTTTTGGAACCGGAGCTCACGAGACAACAAAACTATGTATTCTGGCCTTAAAGAAGTATTTGACACCTGACATGGAAGTGTTGGATGTTGGCAGCGGCAGCGGTATATTATCTATTATAGCGTCAAAGCTTGGTGCTAAGAAAGTTCTTGGCACGGATATTGATCCCCATGCAGTTGAAGCGTCCAGAGAAAATGTAGAGGTTAATAAAATATCGGAGGACAAGGTAACCTTTTTTAGCGGTGATATCATCTCTGATGATGTCTTGAAAGAAACGGTAGGATTTCAAAAATATGATATAGCCGTAGCAAACATACTGGCGGATATCATTATTCCTCTGTCCGGAAAAATTGGTGTGCACTTAAAACCAGGCGGACTCTTTATCAGTTCCGGTATCATAAATACCAAGAAGGAACAGGTCTTATCAGCTGTTATCGCAAATGGTTTTGAAGTAATAGCAGTAGAAGAGATGGGTGACTGGGTATCTGTCATAGCCAAAAAATAAATGATAAATGAATGAAAGGTTAAGACAGTATGCACCGTTTTTATATAGTAAACAATCAGGTACAGGATGGTACGATCCATCTTACCGGAGAAGATGTCAACCACATAAAAAATGTACTTCGAATGAGAATCGGCGAAAAAGCTATACTTTGCAACCAGGAAGGAAAAGACTATTACTGCAGTGTACTTGACATTCGCAGTGATAGCGTGATATTCTCCATAGAAGAAGAAAAAAACAGTGATACCGAATTAAAGGGGAAAATTTTCCTCTTTCAAGGTCTGCCCAAAAAGGATAAAATGGAATTGATTATACAAAAAGCAGTAGAGCTTGGCGTGTATGAAATTATTCCGGTAATGACAAGCAGAACCATAGTTAAATTGGAAGATGCGAAAAAGGAACAGAAGAAACTGGAGAGATGGCAGGCCATATCCGTCAGCGCCGCAAAACAGTCAGGCAGAGGTATTATACCAAGGGTTACTGAAGTCTACAGCTTTAAAGAGGCCCTGGAATATGCGAATAAATTAGATAAGAAATTGCTGCCCTATGAAAATGAAAAAGGAATGTTGTTTACCAGGGAAGTAATTGAACAGATAAATCCGGCAGACAGTGTCGGTGTATTTATTGGCCCCGAGGGAGGCTTTGAGGAAAGAGAAGTACAGGAAGCAAGTAAGTACGGTTTTGTTCCGATTACCTTGGGGAAGAGGATTTTAAGGACTGAAACCGCAGGCTTAACAGCGCTTTCTCTCCTGATGTTTAAAATGGAAAGTGGAATTTGAGAATTCGGAGTGCTTACATTCTCCGACCAGGGTGGATTATCTTTATAGACGATTTATTTATCGGAAAGCTTGTGTTTTCGCGATAGAAAGCCTTTGCTAGATGAAAAGAGGAAAGTTATGGATATATATTTAGACAATGCGGCAACTACTAGACCTTATGATTCCGTCAGGAGTATCATTAGTGAAACTCTGGAGCTGGAATACGGTAATCCATCCTCCATGCACGGCATGGGTGTGAAAGCCGAAAGGTATGTAAAAGAAGCGGCGGAAGTGATAGCAAGGAGCCTAAAAGCGGAGACAAAGGAGATAATCTTTACCTCCGGCGGAACAGAAAGCAATAATCTGGCTATTATAGGTACGGCACTTGCTCGTAAAAGGGCAGGTAACCATATCATTACTACAGTGATAGAGCATCCTTCAGTACATAATCCTTTGATCTTTTTAGAGGAGAATGGATACCGGGTAAGCTACATACCTGTAGATTCCTTGGGAAGAGTAAAGGAAGAAGAACTTCTGGAGGCAGTTTGTGAGGATACCATACTGGTTTCTCTTATGTATGTCAATAATGAGGTGGGTTCCGTTCAGCCCATCAGTGAACTAAGCCGTAAGATTAAAGAAAAAAATTCTTCTGTTTATATTCATGCTGATGCCATTCAAGGTTTTGGCAAATACCGCATATACCCGGCAAGAGAGGGAATTGACCTTCTGTCTGCCAGCGGGCATAAGATTCATGGTCCAAAGGGTATAGGCTTTTTGTATGTAAACAGCAAGGTTAAAATAAAACCCCTTATTTTTGGGGGAGGACAGCAAAAAGGAATGCGTTCCGGTACAGAAAATGTTCCGGGAATAGCGGGACTTGGACAAGCAGTGAAAGAAAGCTTCAATAGCTATGAGGATAGAATCAATCAGCTATACGAAATAAAAGAATATTTTATCAATCTCCTTGGAGAAATTGAAGGTACTTATGTGAATTGCATTGGGGAGAATATCAGAGAAACAGCTCCGCATATAGTAAGTGTCAGCTTTGATGGAATTAAAAGCGAGGTACTGTTACATGCCCTTGAAGAGAAAGGAATCTATGTTTCTGCAGGTTCAGCCTGTGCTTCCAACCATCCGGGACTTAGCGGCACTTTAAAAGCTGTTGGAATTCGAAAGGATCTGCTTGATTCTACCCTTCGATTCAGTTTTTCTGTATATACTACAAAGGATGAGATTGTACAGGCAGTAGAAAGTTTAAAACAGCTGGTTCCTGCTCTGCGCAGATACAGCAGAAGATAAACGGATAGTTAGATAAAGGTTTATAAAATAAAAATAATAATTTTAATGTAAAGAAAGAGGATGGCATGTACAAAGCATTTTTGATAAAATATGCAGAGATTGGCATAAAGGGTAAAAACAGATATATATTTGAAAATGCCTTAAGGGATCAGATAAAGAATGCCTTAAGAGACCTTGGAAATTATCTGGTAACAAAGGAACAGGGAAGACTTTATATCGAATGCCCCGATGATTACGATTATGACGAAACGGTAGAAGCGTTAAAGAGGGTTTTCGGAATAGCCTGGATATGCCCGGTTATGATTATAGATACCATTGACTGGGAAGAACTCAAAACAGAAGTTGGAAATTACGTTGAGGAAAGATATCCTGACAGACATTTCACCTTTAAGATGGAGGCTAAGCGTGCAGATAAAAGTTATCCTCTTACTACTCCAGAGATGTGTATGGATATGGGAGGTTATCTGTTAGACCGCTTTGAGGAACTGAAGGTGGATGTTCATAATCCTCAGGTTCGTATTATGATAGAAGTACGAACCCGTTCTTATGTATATTCTGAGGTAATAGCTGGCCCTGGTGGTATGCCGGTGGGAACAAGCGGAAAAGCTATGCTTTTACTTTCCGGTGGAATAGACAGCCCTGTTGCCGGATATATGATATCGAAAAGAGGGGTTTCTATTGATGCGGTTTATTTCCATGCACCTCCCTATACCAGTGAACGTGCAAAACAAAAGGTTGTAGATCTGGCTAAGCTGATTTCGCGTTATACTGGCCCTATAAAGCTTCATGTAATTAATTTTACGGATATCCAGCTCTACATTTATGAGAAATGCCCTCATGAAGAACTTACTATTATTATGAGAAGATATATGATGCGTATTGCACAGACCATCGCAGAAGAGTCCGGTTGTCTGGGATTAATAACCGGAGAGAGTATCGGACAGGTTGCAAGCCAAACTCTTCACAGCCTGGCATCTACGAATGAAGTCTGCACTATGCCGGTATATCGTCCTCTGATTGCTTTTGATAAACAGGACATAGTGGCTATTTCAGAAAAAATTAACACTTATGAGACCTCTATTCTGCCCTATGAAGACTGTTGCACTATATTTGTTGCAAAGCACCCTGTAACAAAGCCTAATTTAAAGGTTATACGCCATTCTGAAAGGCTTTTGGAAGAAAAGATTGAAGAATTAACGAAAACAGCATTAGAAACAAAAGAAGAAATTATGATTATGTAATCGGTAAAGCAAAGTATTGGAATCAGGGAGATATCACTGGGGTATGAAGGTAGATAACAAGGAATTACGTCTAATTCATATTAAGGTGATATTTCCTGTTAAATTCAAAGGAATTATTTGTAACGGGCACAAAAAAAGAGGATACAATTATGTATCCCCATTAAGTAACTTTTGGTCTTTCGGTATCCAACTTGAATTATTCAACGATGTAAGGGCTTAAGATACTAAGAATCTTTTCTACGCTCTCTTCGCTATGGATATTTAAATCAATGGGCTTGGATAAATCCAAACTGAAAATACCCATAATTGATTTAGCATCGATTACGTATCTACCGGATACTAAATCAAAATCAGAATCAAACTTTGTTACATCATTTACAAAGGATTTAACCTTATCAATTGAATTAAGAGAGATTTTAACAGTTTTCATTATAACTCCTCCTTTATTATGGAT
Organism: Anaerocolumna chitinilytica; assembly: GCF_014218355.1. Lineage (NCBI taxonomy): Bacteria > Bacillati > Bacillota > Clostridia > Lachnospirales > Lachnospiraceae > Anaerocolumna > Anaerocolumna chitinilytica. Next base: position 3,540,834 of record NZ_AP023368.1, on the reverse strand, counting down.
TTTGCTGAGATAATGTTTTGTATATTTCAGAGTCAGTAACTCATCACCAAATGTATCACTACCTCTGGGTTGGTATCTTTATCTCTGAGATATTTTGTATATCTCATTTACACATATATACTACAATTTCGGGTTTTAAAAGTCAATATACAAAGTAGATAAAAAAAAGCATGGACAAGGACACATTGCACGAAAGAACCGCTTGTATGAGGGTCTTGTGCCTGGTTTGTCTGAAAATGATACGGTGAAGAGCAGTCTCAAGATATTCAGAAACTCTGAGCCATAGAAGGGATATAGATGGATATTCAGAATAATTGGAATTTAGATAATAAAACAGTAGCATTTCTAACACTGGGATGTAAAGTAAATTCATATGAAACAGAAGGAATCAAGAAACTATTTGAAGAAGATGGTTTTCAGGTAGTAGAATTTCATGATAGAGCAGATGTATATGTTGTGAATACCTGCACCGTTACGAATATAGCTGACCGTAAATCGCGCCAGATGCTACATAAAGCCAGGAAAATGAATGAAAATGCGATAGTAATGGCTGTTGGATGTTATGCTCAGGCAGCGGGAGAACAACTAAAGGAAGATGAAGCTATTGATATAGTGGTAGGAAATAACAGAAAAAAAGATATTATTGAGATATTAAAAGCGTATGTAAATGACAATACTATAGATAGTATCATTGATGTATCAGTACCTTTGGAGTTTGAAGAATTCGAAATTCTTGATATCTCTGAAAAAACAAGAGCGTATATCAAAATACAGGATGGTTGTAACCAGTTTTGCTCCTACTGCATCATACCCTACGCCAGGGGAAGAGTCAGAAGCAGAAAAACGGAATCGATTCTGAAGGAAGCCGGCAGTCTTGTGGAAAAAGGTTATAAAGAAGTAGTTCTGACGGGAATTCATCTTTCCTCCTACGGGATTGATTTTGATAACAGTACAATTGCTGAAAATCATCACCTGCTTGAATTGATAAAGTGCCTTGACGGATTGGAAGGACTGGAGAGAATAAGACTTGGTTCATTGGAACCGAGAATCATTACCGAAGATTTTGTTAAGGGACTCAGCGAACTGCGAACATTCTGCCCTCACTTTCATTTATCTCTGCAAAGCGGCTGTGATGCAACTTTAGTGAGGATGAACCGCAAATACACAACGAAGGATTACTATAATAGATGCTCCCTGATTCGAAGCTACTTTAAAAATCCGGCTATAACTACAGATGTTATTGTTGGTTTTCCGGGAGAAACGGAAGAGGAATTTGAACAGACAAGAGAATTTCTCAGGAAGATAAATTTCTCACAGATGCACATTTTTAAATTTTCTCCCAGGAAAGGTACCAAAGCCGCTCTTATGCCGGAACAGGTTAAAGAAGAGAAAAAAGCGGAGCGCAGTAATATACTGATTTCTTTGTCGGAAGAAATGAGAAAGGAATATAGAACACTTTTCCTTGGTAATACCGAAAAACTATTAGTGGAAGAAGAAATTGAAATTGATGGTATAAAGTATCAGGTTGGTCATAATGAAAGGTATTTAAAACTAGCAGTAAAGTCAGAAGAAAACCTGTCAAATAAAATACTTTTTGTGACAGTGAAGGAAGTTCTTAACAAAGAAATGATGATTTGTGAAAGTATGGATTGAAATTTGCTCCATTTTATATTAATATATAGTTAAATACATTGTGCGAAACAGTATCAGCAAAGGACGTGAAGTTATGCAGGAGATAGATAATACACAATTTTTTAAGGTTCAAAAGGAAAATGAGATATCCGTGCGAGAGATAATATCGACCGTATATACAGCCATGACGGAGAAGGGCTATAATCCGGTAAATCAAATAGTGGGATATATCATGTCTGGAGACCCTACCTACATAACAAACCATAAAGGTGCCAGGAGCTTGATTATGAAGGTAGAACGTGATGAAATTCTGGAACAATTACTGAACGATTACATTGACCGAAATCTGAAATAAATATCAGAAGTCCGTATTTTTTTGTATGAAATAATGTATGTATAATTTTTTATGTAACAGGAATACCATATTTTGGTATGTGCGAAAGGAGTTATTATACGGATTTTTGGTATAATAGAATTTATACTGTATGAGAATTATGGGATTGGATTATGGCTCTGTAACAGTAGGAGTCGCAATCAGTGATGAGCTGTTAATTACAGCACAAGGTATTGAAACAATAAATCGTAAGCAGGAAAACAAATTAAGACAAACTCTGGCTAGAATAGAAGAGTTGATTAAGGAATACAATGTTGACCGTATTGTGTTAGGATATCCTAAGAACATGAATAATACGATTGGAGAGCGGGCAGTTAAATCAGAAGAATTCAAAGAAATGCTGGAAAGAAGAACCGGACTTCCCGTAATATTATGGGATGAAAGACTTACCACAGCAGCAGCCAGCCAGACCTTAATACTAGGGAATGTCAGAAGAGAGGACAGAAAAGCTGTTGTTGATAAATTAGCAGCAGTGTTGATTCTTCAAGGCTATTTGGATTATTTGAGCAATCAAGCTAAATTTAATTTACCGTCAAAAGAGTAGGAAAAAAATAAAGAGCATTTTTCCTACCATACTGAGGTTAGTATGGAGGTTAGGATGGAAGAACAGAAGAATCAGGTAACCTTTATTACAGATGATAATGAAGAAGTTACATTTCAAGTGATTGAGCAGACTAAATTGAATGGATATACCTATTTACTTGTTACCGATTCACAGGGTGAAGGAGATGACGGAGTAGCATATATTTTAAAGGATATGTCAGCTGAAGGAGATGAGTCCTCCTTATATACACTTGTCGAAGAGGAAGAAGAACTGAATCTCATAGCAGATATATTTGAAGAACTCTTAGAGGATATTGAGTTCGAATCATAATTTGAAGGATTATTAAAGGTATTTATCAACAAGATGCTAATGCGGCATCTGTTAATTAAGAAAAATAAAAGAAATAATATGTAATGAAGCGATATATAGGTGCAAATATTTAGTTAGATTATAGGGTTTCAGCGATATTGTTACTTATCATGGAAGCGGAAGGTGATTGGAAATGCCTGATAAAAAAGATCGGTTTAAAATGCTGTTAAAAGAAAAGGGCCTTAAGGTTACCACGCAGCGAGTTGATATTTTGGAAGCTTTGGAAATTAGGCCGGATAAGCATTTAACAGCTGAAGAAATTTACGAAATTGTGAAAGAAAAGAATCCAGATATTGGTTTAGCAACAGTATACAGAACGATACAGTTATTAGCCGAGTTAAATCTGATTGACAAATTAAATTTGGGAGACGGATATGTCCGATACGAAATCGGAAATATGGATGAGGAACAGAAAACACATCATCATCACCATCACTTGATTTGTTTAGGCTGTGGAAATGTACTGACATTTCAGGGAGATCTCTTAGATACTCTGGAAGGGCAGATACAAAAGACCATGGGATTTGAAGTAGTTGATCACGAGGTGAAGATGTACGGTTATTGTAAAGACTGTGCAGCTGAAAGAGGAAAGGAGTAATCCTGAAAATTAAATCTAATTAAATACTCTGTGCACTTTAAATAGAATGGACTTTATTACATAATTAAACCATTGGAGGTGCATTGTTTGAAAGAAGAAAATACAAATAAAAAGGGAGTAAAAATAATCCCTTTAGGCGGTCTTGAGCAAATAGGAATGAATATTACTGCCTTTGAATATGAGGATAGTATTATTGTAGTAGATTGCGGTTTATCATTTCCCGAGGATGATATGCTTGGAATTGATTTGGTAATACCGGATGTTACTTATTTGAAAGACAACATAAGCAAGGTAAAAGGATTTGTAATAACCCATGGCCACGAAGATCATATAGGATCATTACCTTACGTATTAAAGGATGTTAACGTACCGATTTATGCGACCAAGCTTACAATAGGCATTATTGAAAATAAATTAAAAGAGCATAATCTGTTAAAGTCAACAAAGAGAAAAGTTATAAAATATGGACAGTCCATTAATCTTGGTTGTTTTCGTATCGAATTTATCCGTACGAATCACAGTATTGCAGATGCGGCATCCCTTGCAATTTTTACACCGGCAGGCATTATTGTTCACACCGGTGACTTTAAGGTAGATTATACACCAGTATTCGGAAGTACTATTGACTTGCCTCGCTTTGCAGAACTTGGCAAAAAGGGCGTTTTAGCACTTATGTGTGAAAGTACTAATGTGGAGAGACCAGGTTATACCATGTCTGAACGGACAGTAGGTAAGACCTTTGATAATATTTTTGCTGAGAATTCCAAAAACCGTATCATTGTAGCAACGTTTGCTTCCAACGTAGATCGTATACAGCAGATTGTTAACTCTGCTGAAAAGTATGATCGAAAGGTAGTTATTGAAGGCAGAAGCATGGTAAATATCATTACTACTGCTTCAGAGCTTGGTTATATCACCATTCCGAATAATTTGCTGATTGATATTGAACAGATGAAGAATTATCCGGATGAAAGGATTGTATTAATTACTACCGGAAGTCAGGGAGAAGTGATGGCAGCACTTCCCAGAATGGCTGCTTCCATTCATAAGAAAGTATCTATTAAACCGGGTGATACAGTAATATTTAGTTCAACACCGATTCCCGGCAATGAAAAATCGGTATTTAAAGTAATAAATGATTTATCTATGAAAGGCGCGAAAGTAATTTTTCAGGATACCCACGTATCCGGTCATGCCTGCCAGGAGGAAATCAAGTTAATCTACGCACTCACCAAACCGAAGTATGCAATACCTATCCACGGTGAATACAGGCATTTGATTAAGCATAAGGAACTGGCTCAGACTATGGGAGTTCAAAAAGATAATGTCTTTGTTATATCCTCAGGAGATGTACTTGAATTATCTGAGGAGAAAGCAGGCGTAGTTGGTAAAGTGCCTGCTCAGGGAATCTTTGTAGATGGCCTTGGTGTCGGGGATGTTGGGAATATTGTTCTTCGCGACAGACAGCATCTGTCTGAGAACGGATTATTAATTGTTGTAGTTACCTTAGAGAAATATACCAACCAGGTTCTTGCAGGTCCTGATATTGTATCAAGAGGTTTTGTATACGTCAGAGAATCAGAGAATCTTATGGATGAAGCCAGAAATGTTGTAAGCGATGCTTTAGAAAAATGCTTAAGCAAAAATACGACGGACTGGGGCAAGATGAAGAATGAAATCAAAGATTCTTTAAGTGATTACTTATGGAAAAAGACAAAACGTAATCCGATGATACTACCCATTATTATGGAAGTAAACTAAGAAATCTGAAGGAAAGTAAGTTGTAATTAGGCAGTCTCTTTCGTTGCTCACAGCTTATTGAATAAAGGAGACAGTTTGTATGGCAGTAAGATCAACCTCATCACGTGTGGCATTAAAGGTAATAAGCACGATATTGAAGATTCTCTTGAATATATTATTTTATTCCATTGTAATCGTACTTTTGGTTAAAATAAGCGGTGTGGCGCATGATTTTGGGTATCAGGTTTTTGGTAAGGTAACAGCTTCGGAAGCTCCCGGTCATGATACCACCATAGAGATCGATAAAGGGGAATCGACTATGAATATCGCCAGCAAACTGGAACTAAATGGCGTAATCGTTAATAAATACTCCTTTTTCCTGAAAGCAAAACTTAAGAAATATAATCTTATGCCTGGAACTTATAATTTAAATACATCCATGACATATGATGAAATTTTTAGTATATTAACGGTACCTAGTGCTGATGATAGCCAGGATAAAAAGAATACTAAGGATACTGGCGGAAAGAGTTCAGCCGGAACCAAGGATTCAGGAACCAAAGATTCCACAACCAAGGACTCTACCTCTGGCGATCAGGGTGCAGGTCAGTAATATACAATGATAAGTTATAAGTTAATAATGTATTAATGAATGAATGGAACAAGGGAAACCTTAGTTTCTATATACGAAAATGATTATAAGAGGCTGTCTTTATTTATGATTCTAAATCATTGATGAAGTCAGCTTTTTTATTGGACTAGGATTGGAGTACCTTATGATAGTAGATGAACGTATAACAGCATACATTAATTCCTTAAGCAGCGAGTTACCTCCTTATCTTAGCAATTTAGAAAAAGAGGCACATAGAGAAGAAGTACCCATTATAAAAAAGGAAACCCAGTCTCTTCTACAGTTTTTAATTGCTATGAGAAAACCGGCGCATATTCTTGAGGTAGGGACAGCAGTAGGATTTTCGGCACTCTTTATGAGTGAATGTATGCCGGAGAACTGTGATATCACTACTGTTGAAAAGGTAGAGATGCGCCTGGTAAAAGCCAGAGTGAACTTAAAAAGCACAAAGCAGGCGGATAAGATTCGTTTAATTGAAGGTGATGCACTGGATGTGCTGAAAGAATTGGCGGATAAGGAATCAGAACGGTATGATTTTATTTTTATGGATGCTGCAAAAGCGCAATATATGAATTACCTTCCGGAAGTATTAAAGCTCTTAACAGTGGGAGGTCTGCTGGTAACGGATAATGTACTACAGGATGGGACGGTAGCCCAGTCCAGATATGGAATCACCAGAAGAGATCGGACAATCCACACCCGAATGAGAGAATATCTATATACCCTTACCCATTCAGACTTATTAAAAACAACCATTTTGTCTGTTGGAGACGGAGTCACCTTAAGTATAAAAGAATAAATAATTCATGGTAAACAGATGGTTAAGTATATAGAATATCGTCATAAATAATATGTTGAGCAAAGAAGATATACACCATAATAACCCAGTTAATTTCGTTACACTTAGATTAAACTGATCAGGTAAATTAGAGTCAGTTACTATAACTATTATAATTAAATTTATTGTAAGAGTTATAACCCCAGAAAGAAAGGTTAGGACGAACAGATGTTAATGGAGGATTTAGGATATAAAAAGCCGGAATTACTTATTCCGGCAAGTAACCTGGAAGTATTAAAAATAGCGGTACTTTATGGTGCCGATGCAGTATATATTGGAGGAGAGATGTATGGTCTTCGTGCAAAAGCCAAAAATTTCTCCAAGGAAGATATGAAAGAGGGTATAGATTATGCGCATACCCATGGCAAAAAGGTGTATGTAACTGCTAATATCACTGCACATAACGAAGATCTGACCGGAATAGAGAAGTACTTTGAAGAGTTAAAGGAAATAAAACCGGATGCCGTAATCATTTCAGATCCAGGTGTATTTGAGATAGCGAAAGAAGTTATGCCGGATATGGAACTTCATATCAGTACCCAAGCAAACAATGTCAACTACGCCACCTACCGTTTCTGGCACCGCTTGGGAGCCAAAAGAGTAGTATCCGCAAGAGAATTATCTCTTGAAGAAATTAAAGGTATCAGAGATAATATTCCGGAGGATTTGGAGATAGAATCCTTTGTTCATGGTGCAATGTGTATGGCACATTCCGGCAGATGCCTTCTCAGCAATTATTTTACCGGAAGAGATGCCAACAGAGGGGCTTGTACTCATCCCTGCCGCTGGAAATATTATCTTGTAGAAGAGACAAGACCGGGGGAATATCTTCCGGTGGAAGAGAATGAGAGAGGAACCTATATCTTTAATTCAAAGGACTTGTGCATGATTGAATATATTCCTCAGTTAGTAGATGCTGGAATTGACAGCTTTAAAGTTGAAGGCAGGATGAAAACTGCTCTTTATGTTGCTTCAGTAGCCAGGACTTACCGGAGGGCTATAGATGACTTCTTTGAAAATCCTGCTCTTTATGAAAAGAATATTCCCTATTATAAAGAAGAAATCTCAAAATGCACCTATCGTCAGTTTACGACCGGATTTTTCTTTGGAAAACCTGATTCCGATGCCCAGATCTATGATAATAACACTTACATCAAGGAATATACTTATCTTGGAATTATCGGTGAGAAGAATCAAAAGGGATACTATAAACTGGAGCAGAGGAATAAGTTTTCTGTAGGAGATGAAATTGAAGTCATGAAACCCGACGGCAGAAATCTTATGCTAAAGGTAAAGGGTATCCGTGACGAAGAAGGAAATGAAATGGATAGCTGCCCTCATCCGAAACAGGTGATATACGTAGATTTGGGGGAAGGGCTGGAAGAGAACGATATCTTAAGAAGAAAAGAATAAAGAATAAAAAGTAAAATCAATCGTTAAAAAATAAAGGTTAAAATAAAGTTTAAAGTATAAAAGTAAAAATTATAAGAAAAAATTAAAGTTATAAATTAAAGTAAAAAATAAAATTATCAATAATTAAATATAGAGGTAAAACAGATAGTAATACAGAATACAGACTTACAGGGAGAAGCATGATGAATCAGAATTTCAACAGAACTGTCAAGGCCTGCTTTGTAGGATATATAGTGCAAGCAATCGTAAATAATTTTACACCTCTGTTATTTATCACTTTACAGACCAGCTACTCTATCTCACTAAGCCGTATTACGCTTCTTGTAACCTTTAACTTTGGGCTGCAGTTACTGGTGGACCTGCTCTCAGCAGGATTTATTGATAAAATCGGATATAGGGCCTCCGCAGTAGCAGCTCATGTTCTGTCAGCAGCCGGGCTTATATTGCTAACTGTACTGCCGGAAATGCTGTCTGACCCTTTTATGGGACTTTTAATAGCTGTTATGGTATATGCGGTTGGCGGCGGTCTTTTGGAGGTTTTAATCAGCCCTATTGTTGTAGCATGCCCTACAGACAACAAGGAAAAGGCTATGAGCATTTTACATTCCTTCTATTGCTGGGGACAGGTAGGGGTGGTTCTGTTATCAACTTTATTTTTCCGATTAGCAGGTATTCACCACTGGAAGGTGCTTGCTATTCTTTGGGCACTAATTCCGATAATGAATGGAATTATTTTTCTGAAGGTCCCAATTGCTCCATTAATTTCGGAAGGAAATGAAGAAATAGGCTTTAGAAAACTCATAAGAAATAAAATGTTTTGGATTTTAATGCTTTTTATGGTATGTGCCGGGGCAAGCGAGCAGTCGGTCAGCCAATGGGCATCTGCCTTTGCAGAACGAGGCTTATCAGTAAGCAAGACCATAGGTGATCTGGCCGGCCCTATGATGTTCGCGGTAATGATGGGTATAGCAAGAGTCTTCTATGGAAAATATGGTGATAAGATAAATTTGAAACGGTTTATGTTGTATAGCAGTATCCTTTGTATGCTATCGTATCTGGTGATCTCCTTAGCTCCACTTCCTGTATTAGGGCTTATCGGCTGTGGATTATGCGGATTTTCCGTAGGTATTCTTTGGCCGGGGACCTTTAGCTTAGCTGCACTGTCAATCAATGGCGGAGGTACTGCTATGTTCGCTTTTCTTGCACTTGCAGGAGACTTGGGATGTTCCGTGGGACCCACCCTGGTTGGAAATGTTTCTGCTGACTTTCATAATAATCTAAAAGCAGGGATACTTGCAGCTATTATATTCCCTATCATACTTTTTATTGGGCTTTTACCAAAAAGCAAGAAACAGATTTGAATACATATTTTCATGAAAATATAGTGATGAAAAGAAGCACTTGACTACTAGGCCCTTATTGGGCATGGGTGGTTTAGGGCTTTTTTTCATTTTTACCCATTTCTTTTGGATTTCTTTAGAGAATTATAAGCGAACGGTAATGTTTTTTTAATAACTTTAATTACCATATATGTTAAAATATTAATGTTTTTATGTTCTAGATGCAATAGATACTTTCGAAAATAAGTATTTATGTTTCTACTATAAAATTTAGCAAGGAGATATAAGTGTGAAAAAGAAAATGCTTTCTCTCATCATGGCTTTGATATTAACGGTGATGACAGTGACAACAGTAACAACAGGGAAGGTGGAGGCTGCTTCTGATACAGATAAAAAAGCAGAGTCTGCAGCAGGTTTTATCTATGAATCCGGCAATTCTGATATTTCAGTAAAAGTTATGGAAATGCTTGGTGTAATCACAGTTGATTCCATGGGAACCTGGGGAGCAGATAAAAGGGTAACCCGTGAAGAATTTGCAAAAATGCTGGTACAGGTATCAAGTTATGCGGGAAAAGTTAGCAACAGTGATAATGCAAGAATTTTTACCGATGTGTCAGGTGGCAGCAAATTTTCGGGATATATTAAATTTGCTGTAAGTAAGGGGCTGATGAGTGGCTATTTGGGAGGAAAATTCAAACCAAAGCAAGCGGTGACCTTGGAAGAAGCAATAAATGCGGTTATATCACTATTAGGTTATACCAATGGAGACTTTGAAGGAAATATCTCCGATGCTAAGTATGCCGCTTTTTTAGATTGGGGATTGGACAGTAAGATTAACCTGAAGCGTACGGCTCCTTTAAACAGAAAAGACTGTAAGAACCTGTTTTACAATCTTTTGCGTACAAAGGCAAAAGACGGAACCCTTTATGGTGGAATCTTTGGTTTTACCCTCAATACAAAAGGTGATATCGATTATGACAAGAAGGTAAATGAATCTTTGAACGGACCATTTTTTGCAGGATCTGCCTGGAGAAATGCAGTTCCCTTTAAGATAAATACTGCCAGATTGTATAAAAATAATAATCTCTGCAGTATTTCTGATATTAATACCGGTGATATTTTCTATTATTCAAAGAACTTAAAGACAGTATGGGCTTTTGACTCTAATAGTGATATTAATTATAAGGCACTCCTTGAGAATACCAGAAAAGGTCCTTACCTTTACGGTAACAGCTGGAAAGAAAAGATACCATTTTCTACGGTAAATGCTTTAATATATAAAAACGATAAGCTGGCGAAGGAATCAGACATAGGGAATAAAGATATTATCTACTATTCCAAAGATGCTAGAACAATCTGGGCTTATGATGAGAATGGGAAGATAGATTATCTAAGTATCATTAATCAGAATAAAAAGGGTCCCTACATAGTAAAGGATAATCTTTTATCAAGTCTGCCCCAGGATGTAAGGAATGGTAGAGTATATAAGAATGGTGAATTAAGTGAATCAGGAGTAATCGCAGATTATGATGTTATCTATTATTCCGAAGAGTTAAAGACTATCTGGGATTACGACAACAAAGTATATGGCGTTTATGAAGGAGCAAAACCCAATAAGGTAGCACCTGTAGAAATTACCGTAGCAGGCAGTTCCTATCAGATTGGCAGTGACAGAGTAGGGTATGACCTATCCGCTCAGGGAAGCATTAAGGAAGGTATGAGGGTAGTACTGCTTTTAGGAGATGATGGCAGTGTGGCAGGAATTATGCCGGCAGAAAGTATTCAGACAGTAGTAGTAGGATATGTACTGAAATCCGGTATGCATGTATCAAAAGATAGCAGCGGTAAATCGGATCTGCATAATTATGTGCGTATCGTGGATACCACCGGCACAGAGCAGGAATATGACACAAAGCTTACCAATCTTATGGAAGGTGATGTTGTGCAGGTTAATTATGTTTCAGGAGAAGCAGTCCTGTCCAAGGTCACACCTGCTTCTATTAAGGGAAAAGTAAGCAGTGATGCAACTCGTGTTTCGGGAATGACCTTTGCCTCCGGAGCCAGAATACTTGATGTGGCAAAGGGCAGTTACAAAAGAATTAATGTAAATAAGCTGGCTGATATAGAATTAAACAGCGGGAATGTCTTATATTATTCTTTAAATAAGTATTATGAAATTACGGATATGATATTATGGGATGCCACAGGAGACCTGTTCCAGTACGGTATATTATTGACATCCTTTATGATGGAACAGGACGGAGTGATATCCGGGAATTACACCTATGATTTAAATGGTAGCAAGTATACTAATACATCTCAGTCAGTACTGTTAAATACAACTCCGGGACCAAAGGGATTCTTAATACAAAACGGCGAAATCAAAGTTTTTAAAGATTTATACCGGGTTCAAGTCACTTCGATAGATAAGAATCAAATTCGAACAGGAGACGAAGTATATCCTATTTCCGATAATGTGGCTGTATATGTTTATGATGGTAATCAGTATTATCCTGCAAAGCTTTCTGAGATCAATAACCAAAAAAACTATAATATGGATGCCTACACCGATAAGATTAACCTGCTGGGCGGAGTAGTAAGGGTTATTGTAGCAACAAAGAAATAATTCTGCCGGATGCTGGAAAAGGGTTGGTATAAAACTTTTTCTATGCACATTTGAAATTACCGGTAGAGAAGAGAGGTGCAGGAAAATAGAATCTCTTGCACAAATAAAGTTTTGAATTAGCAGGATGGAGGTTTAGAGATGGCTAAACAGGAAAGTAACAATGAGAAGCAAAAGAAAAAGAGGAGTTTTAAAAATATAAAATGGAAGAAGGTCATAAAGTATAGCCTTATTCTAATTGTCATTGCAATCATCGGAGGAAAGATATACAGTACCATTAAACATGGAAAGGCCAATATCAATATGGCAGTTCAGACCCAAGCAGCTGCAAAGGGCAATATAGAAAGTATGCTTAGCGGTAAGGGAACCATAGAACCTTTGGATAAGTATGAAGTCAATGCTCTTGTAAAAGGTGAAGTATTGGACGCACCTTTTGAAGAAGGAGATACAGTAAAAAAGGGAGATATACTTTATCAGGTAAGTACCAAAGATGTGGAAAACGGAATTGAGAGTGCTTCCCTTTCTCTTGAAAAAGCTCAGAAAAGTTATCAGGACACAGTTACAAAATTAGACGACTTAAAAGGGACTTCTCCCTTATCGGGCTATATAAAGAAGCTTTATGTAAAAGAAGGAGATAACATTCAAGCCGGTTCTAATATTGCTGATGTCTATGATAGTGATTACATGTATCTTGATATACCATTTTTATCTGCCTTGGTATCTGATGATTTAATCGGAAAACAGGCAACTGTTTACATAGCCGCTACCATGGAAGAGTTGAAAGGTAAAGTTACGGCAGCCAGTGCCATGACAGAGACACTTTCAGGAGGCATCTCTGTCAGAAAAGTTACTATAAAGGTGAAGAATCCCGGAGGATTAACAGCGGGAGCAACCGCTCTGGCAAGCATCGGAAAAGAACAGAGTGCAGACAACGGAACATTCCGTGCAGTTACCGAACAGACAATAACAGCTGTGAATTCAGGTAAGATCGACAGCTTAAAGCTTGTTGAAGGAAAATATGTAAAAAAGGGAAGTATCATGTATACCTTATCAGCGAAGGACGTTAGCAATGCGGTTGAAGACAGTAAAATAGCCGTTAAGGAAGCAGAACTGACGCTAAAAAACCAAGAAAATCAACTTGACAGCTACAGTATTAAGTCACCTATATCCGGTGAGGTAATATTAAAGAATAAGAAAAAGGGCGATACCATAGATCCTCAGACAGACAATGCCAAAGGTGCCCTGGCAATTGTTTACGATTTATCCGCTATGACCTTTCGCATGAATATTGATGAACTGCAAATAAGAAATATTTCCCTTGGACAAAAAGTAAAAATTACAGCGGAAGCTCTTCCCGGTGAAATAATAGAAGGAAAAGTTGAAAAGATCGGGTTAAATAGCACTACTACCAATGGTGTAAGTACTTATCCTGTAACCATCCGAATTGATAAGACTGGAAATCTGCTTCCAGGTATGAATGTAACCGGTAAGATAATCCTTGCAAAAGCAGATAATGTCCTTACCGTTCCGTCTGGTTCCATTATGCGTGATAATGTAGTGTATGTAAAATCAGCAGAAGGTGAAAAGAAGGACAGTAAAAAGGATAAGAATCAGCCGGTTAATGCCGATGGCATACCGGAAGGCTTCCATGAGGTTAAGGTCGAGGTAGGCATCAGTGACGGAACTAATGTTGAAATCAAATCCGGCCTAAAAGAAGGCGACGAAGTGTATGTACCCTATGTTGACACCAGCGGAACCGGTGCAGGCGGTGATTATTATAGCAGCGATAGCGATACAGTAACCGTTTCGGAGTAATGTGCGTGAATGTGCGCCTATAAAGGCAGGAGGAGACATGGAGGCAGAAGCGTTAATTGATTTGATAGATATACATAAGATTTACAATATGGGAGACACAGAGGTTCGGGCGAATGACGGCATCAATTTGAGAATTCATCAAGGTGAATTTGTAGCCATTGTTGGTAAATCCGGCAGCGGAAAGTCTACACTGATGAATATTATCGGAGCTCTGGATACACCAAGCAGTGGCCAGTACATTTTAAATGGCCAGGATGTAAGTAAAATGAAAGGGGATTATCTAGCAGAGATACGAAATAAAATGATTGGTTTTGTTTTTCAGCAATATAACCTGCTGCCGAAGCAGAATCTGTTAGAGAATGTATCCCTTCCCCTGTTATATGCCGGAATGAGTGAAGGTAAGCGAAAAAAAAGGGCACTGGAGGTTTTAGACAAGGTAGGGATTAAGGAAAAATGGAGAAATCTTCCCAACCAGTTATCAGGTGGTCAGCAGCAGAGAGTTTCAATAGCAAGAGCACTGGCGGGTAATCCTTCTCTTATATTGGCAGACGAACCCACAGGAGCCCTGGATTCTCGTACCAGTAGAGAAGTTTTGGATTTATTAGAAGAGCTGAACCAGGAAGGCAATACCATTATCCTGATAACCCATGATAATGCCATTGCTTCCGAAGCCAGAAGGGTTATCCGTATCATGGATGGAAAGATTACCTTTGACGGACAAGTGGAAAAATATAAAGCCATTTTAGGGGAGAGTGAGGAAGAAAATGAATCCGATACAGGTATTTAAGCTATCCTGGAGCAGCATTGTAAGCAATAAGATGCGCTCTTTCCTCACCATGCTTGGTATGATTATCGGTGTTGCCTCTGTTATTATCATGGTAAGCCTGATGCAGGGCATGACCAGGGAAATGAAATCCTCCTTTGGTTCCATGGGAGTTAACAATGTCACCGTAAATTTAATGGGACGTAACGGGGACGTTATACTTACCGAAAAGGATATGTATGATTATGCCAAGAAGCATAAGGACACAATAAAAGCTGTTATGCCTAATGTTGGATTCCAGACAACTATAAAAGGCACTGCCGATAAGATGGAAGGAGTAAATATTACCGGTGTTGATGAACAATATGCCAAGTTAAATGAGAAAGAACTAGACAAGGGCAGCTTCATCAACTATATGGATGTCTCGAACCTTGAGAAAACCTGTGTAATCGGCAGTTATATTGATTTAAAGGTATTTAAGCAAAAGGCGGAGATTGGAGATATCTTAAAGATTGACGGTGAAGAATATATCATAAAAGGTATCTTAAAAGAAACTGCCGATAATGTGGAATGGTCAGAGGATAATTGTATCTATATACCATATACCACAGCAGCCAGGCAAGCCAGAATCGGAAGTATTGGCAGCTATTCGCTTATGGCAAAGGATACCAACCTGGTGGAAAAGGTAACCTCGGAAATCAACGATTACCTATTCAAAATATATCATGATAAAAAGTTCTATTCAGCTACGAATCTGATAAATATGCTAAAGGAAATAAACCTTCAGCTTGGTATGATGACAGCGCTTTTAGCGGGCATTGCAGGTATTTCACTATTGGTAGCCGGAATCGGTATTATGAATATCATGCTGGTATCCGTAACAGAAAGAACCAGAGAAATCGGAATCAGAAAATCTCTTGGTGCAAAGAAACGGGATATTATGCGTCAATTTGTAATGGAAGCCGGAATGACCAGTGGTATCGGAGGAATTGCAGGTATTCTACTGGGAGCTTTTGCGAGTATTCAAATCGGAAATGCAATAGGGTTTAATGCAGCACCTTCTCTTTCCGTCGTCCTAATATCCTTTGGTATATCTGCCGGTATTGGTATTACCTTTGGATATTTACCGGCTAACAAGGCTGCCAAACTAAACCCCATAGAAGCCTTAAGAAGTGAATAAATAATAGAAAAATAAGGAATTAATAATAAGCAGTATATCCGTGTATTTAACATGGATATACTGCTTTTAAAATACCAGAAATCTTTTACATTGATTTAAACAGACCTTATAGAAAATCACATTGATTTTTATGTGTAAACATGCTACAATGTAAGCCGATTATGTAATAGAAAGGTTGTGATGTTAGGGTTGGAGAAAAAGCTGACTTTGTATGGCTTTAACAACCTCACAAAAACACTTAGCTTCAACATCTATGATGTTTGCTATGCAAAAAGTGAGAGAGAACAAAAGGATTATATTGCTTACATTGATGACCAATATAATTCCGAAAGATTAACAAAAATCTTATGTGATGTAACACAGATGATTGGAGCACATATACTGAATATCTCGAAACAGGATTATGATCCGCAGGGAGCTTCTGTTAATATTTTAATTGCAGAAGGAGACCTTTCTTCGGAGCATATTGATGAGTCCTGCAATCAGGGGAAATATACTGATCATTTAAGAGATACGGTACATGGGCATCTGGATAAAAGTCATGTTACAGTTCATACTTTTCCGGAGTATCATCCCGATAACTCCATATCCACTTTTCGTGTAGATATTGATGTGTCTACCTGCGGGGAAATATCACCGCTTAATGCGCTGGATTATCTGATTGGGAGCTTTGACTCTGATATTATTACGATTGATTATAGAGTCAGGGGTTTTACCAGGGATGTTGAGGGCAAAAAATACTACATTGATCATGATATAACTTCCATTCAGGATTATATAGACGATGTAACGCTGACCAAATACGATGCTATTGATGTGAATGTATATCAATCAAATATTTTTCACACCAAGATGCTCATAAAAGAAATAGAACTGCAGAATTATCTTTTCAATCTGGACGTGTATGAGCTGCCGCCAAAACAAAGGCTTGATATTACCAGCAACTTACGCAAAGAGATGATTGAGATATTCAGCGGTATGAATATATATTAGTTGAAGGGAGATGTTAAAATGAACTTATTCCTTCAACAAAAGGCACCAATTTTTGAAGCTTTGAAGAAACATAAGGGGAACAGGGTAGTACCCTTTGATGTTCCCGGACATAAGGGCGGAAGAGGAAATAAAGAACTCACAGAATTTTTAGGTGAGAATTGTATGAAGGTGGATGTAAACTCCATGAAGCCTTTGGACAACCTTTGTCATCCTACTTCGGTAATCCGCGAAGCAGAGCAGATTGCAGCCGATGCTTTTGGGGCGGAGGCCGCCTTTTTTATTGTAAACGGAACGACGGCAGCGGTACAGGGGATGATTATGTCTGTCTGTAAGACAGGTGATAAAGTAATCATGCCGCGAAATGTTCACCGCAGTGCGATCAATGCGCTGGTAGTATGCGGCGCTGTTCCGGTGTATGTAAATCCCGGTGTCAACAAAGAACTTGGTATTCCTCTTGGTATGTCCTTAGAGGAAGTAAAAAAAGCAATTATTGAGAATCCGGATGCCAAAGCAATACTTGTAAATAATCCAACTTATTATGGTGTATGTTCAGATCTTAGGGGCATTGTATCCTTTGCACATGAACATAATGTAAAAGTATTAGTGGACGAGGCTCATGGAACCCATTTTTATTTTGGAGATAATATGCCGGTTTCTGCTATGGCAGCAGGTGCAGATATGGCAGCTGTCAGTATGCATAAGACAGGCGGCTCCCTGACACAGAGTTCCTTTTTATTGTGCGGGGAAGGCATAAATCCCCATCATGTAAGGCAGGTACTTAATTTAACGCAAACCACCAGTGGTTCCTATCTTTTACTGGTATCTCTTGATGTTGCAAGAAAGAATTTAAGTCTGAACGGAAAAGAAATATTTGCAAAAACCGTGGAATATGCAGAGTATGCCAGAGACGAGATAAATAAGCTTGGAGGCTATTATGCCTTTGGAAATGAGCTGATTGACTATGACTGCATTTTTGACTTTGATCCTACAAAGCTATCCGTTCATACAAGAGATGTGGGGCTTGCCGGAATTGAGGTATATGACTTATTAAGAGATGAATATGGTATCCAGATTGAATTCGGAGATATCAGTAATTTTCTTGCTATCATTTCTGCCGGTGACAGAGCCATGGAAATAGAGCGTTTAATTGCTTCCCTGTCAGAGATTAAAAGATTATATGGTAAGGACGATAAATCCGGTATGTTTGACCATGAATATATTAATCCGGAGGTCATCATCGCACCACAGCAGGCATTTTATAGTGAAAAGAAGTCTTTACCTATAAAGAAGTCCGTTGGTCAGATATGCGGAGAATTTGTTATGTGCTATCCTCCGGGAATTCCGATTCTGGCACCGGGGGAGAGAATCACAGAGGATATTGTTAACTATATCCTTTATGCCAAGGAGAAAGGATGTCTCCTTACCGGTACAGAGGATATGGCGGTTAATAATATTAATGTCGTAGTTGTATGAGATAGAAAGATATAATTCATAGAAAGATTTGAGGACAGAAAAAGGTAATTAGAATTAGAAACAAGAGAATTCTAATATACGTGAAAGGGCATGAAAATGGAGCTGTGGTATACGGAAAACCATACGGAGGAAGCTCGTTTCTCCATTAAGATTGACAAGCAGTTGGTAAGCCTTCAGAGTGACTTTCAAAGAATTGATATTTTTGAATCGAAAGAATTCGGAAGAATCCTGACACTTGACGGCTGCCTTATGGTTACAGAGAAAGATGAATTTATTTATCATGATATGATTACCCATGTACCAATGGCAGTAAATCCAGAGATACGCAAGATATTGGTAATTGGTGCCGGAGACGGCGGTACCATAAGAGAACTTCTGCGTTATGAAACGATTGAGCATATTGATATGGTCGAGATAGACGAAGATGTTGTAAAACTATGCAAGGAGTATCTGCCCCAGACTGCCTGTAAATTAACAGATCCAAAGGTACATCTGTACTTTGAGGATGGTCTTCGGTTTGTCAGAGGAAAAGAAAGTGAATATGATCTGATTATCGTAGATTCAACAGATCCTTTCGGTCCCGGTGAAGGTTTATTTACAAAAGAATTTTATGGTAATTGTTACAGGGCGTTAAAAGAGAACGGAATCTTGGTAAATCAGCATGAGAGTATGTATTACTCCTCCTATGCGGCCTCCATGACCAGGGCGCATAAAAGGATTCAGGATACTTTCCCTGTAGCAAAAATTTATCAGGCTCATATTCCCACCTATCCATCCGGACATTGGCTGTTTGGCTTTGCCTCTAAAAAATATGATCCGGTTGAGGATTTAAAAGCCGAAGAATGGAATAAATTAGGTCTTAAAACCAGATATTATAATACAGAGCTTCACTTGGGTTCTTTTGCAATTCCTAATTATGTGAAAGAACAACTGGAAGAGTCTATGGAATAACCCTAAACATGTTGAAATATAAACAGATTACAAAGGAGGTCTTACGATGTCAAAAGCATTAATAATCGGTGCCGGAGGAGTAGCAGGAGTAGTAATCCACAAATGCTGCCAGAACCCAGAGGTATTTACAGAAATATTAATTGCAAGCAGAACTGTGTCCAAGTGTGATGCTTATAAAGAAAAGATAGAGAAAGAACAGGGGAGCAATCCTATTTATGGGAAGGATAGCTTCACAAAAATAACGACTGCACAGGTGGATGCAGATAATACGGAAGAACTGATTCAATTAATAAACAGTTATAAACCGGATATTGTCATTAATGTTGCTCTGCCTTATCAGGATCTTACGATTATGGATGCCTGCCTTGCCACAAAAACCGATTATCTGGATACAGCTAACTATGAACCGCTTGATACCGCTAAGTTTGAATATAAATGGCAGTGGGAATACAGAGATAGATTTGAGAAAGCAGGAATCACAGCAGTTCTTGGCTGCGGTTTTGACCCGGGCGTAACCGGCGTATTCTCTGCCTATGCAATGAAACATGAATTTGATGAAATCCATCAGCTTGATATCCTGGATGCCAATGCAGGTGACCATGGCTATCCCTTTGCAACGAACTTTAATCCGGAGATCAACATCCGTGAAGTAACCGCTAACGGAAGCTATTTTGAAAATGGCAAATTTATTGAAACAGAACCTATCAGTATTAAGAGAGTTTATAACTTCCCCGAAATCGGAGAGAAGGATATGTACCTATTACATCATGAGGAAATGGAATCCCTTGCTCTAAATATCAAGGGTATCAAGAAGATACGTTTCTTTATGACATTTTCAGAAAGATATCTTACACACTTAAAAGTATTAGAGAATGTTGGTATGACATCCATAGAACCCATAGAATTCGAAGGAAAGCAGATTGTACCGCTTCAGTTCTTAAAAGCAGTTCTTCCGGACCCGGCTTCTTTAGGACCGAGAACCAAAGGAAAGACGAATATCGGCTGTATCTTCCAGGGTGTAAAGGATGGCAAAGAGAAGAATTACTATCTCTATAATGTTTGCGACCATGAAGAATGCTATAAAGAAGTAGGCTCACAGGCAATTTCTTATACCACAGGTGTGCCTGCTATGATTGGTGCAATGATGGTATTAAAAGGATTGTGGAAAAAACCGGGTGTCTATAATGTGGAAGAATTCGATCCCGATCCTTTTATGGATGAGTTAAACCGCTGCGGACTTCCTTGGCAAGAATCCTTTACACCGGAGTTAGTGGATTAAGTAATTTTACTTTTGATTAATGCTTGCAGGTTGCTTTCAACCGGCAAGATGCATCATAGGGAGGATTAAAATGAAAGGTGTATTAAACTTTGAACCGAAGAGCTTAAAGACACCGGTTTACATCATGGATGAATCTCTTCTAAAGAAAAATCTTGAAACGTTAAAATACGTTATTGATAAAACAGGCTGCAAGATATTACTTGCCCAAAAGGCTTTCTCCATGTTTTCAGTATATCCTCTGATAGGAAAATACTTGCAGGGAACTACTGCCAGTTCACTTTATGAGGCTAAGCTGGGCAGGGAAGAAATGGAGGGAGAGGTACATATTTTCTCTCCGGCCTATAAAGAAGAAGAGATGGGAGAAATTCTTTCCTTATGTGACCATATAGTCTTTAATTCCTTTTCACAGTGGGGAAAGTATAAAGAGATCGTAAGAAATAGCAGCAGGCATATTTCTTGCGGAATTCGTATTAATCCGGAGTATTCCGAGATAGAAACGGATATGTATAACCCTTGTTTTACCGGCTCTCGTATGGGTGTAACTTTAAGCCAATTTAAACCGGAAGAATTAGAGGGTATTGATGGCCTTCATTTTCATACTATGTGCGAGCAGAATTCTGATGTCTTAAAACGTACTTTAGCTGTGGTAGATGAGAAGTTCGGACAATATATCAGTAAGATGAAATGGTTAAATTTTGGTGGAGGGCATCATATTACCAGAAAAGATTATGACCTTGAGACCTTGATTGAATGCATTCTATTTATTAAGAATAAATACCATATAGAGGTGTATTTGGAACCGGGAGAAGCAGTAGCTCTTAATACAGGTTTTCTGGTTACAAGGGTATTGGATACGATGCATAATGGGATGGATTTGGCGATTCTTGATACATCAGCTGCCTGCCATATGCCGGATGTCCTGGAGATGCCTTACAGACCGGAGGTAATAGGTGCCGGAAAACCGGGAGAGTATGCATATACTTATCGCCTTGGTGGTCCAACCTGTTTATCAGGCGATATTATTGGTGATTATTCTTTTGAAGAACCATTAAAGGTAGGAGATACGCTGGTGTTCTGCGACATGGGTCACTACACAATGGTGAAGAATAATACATTTAATGGCATGGGACTTCCCTCGATTGCTCTTTGGAGCGAAGCGAAAGGAACTGAGATTATTAAAGAATTTGGTTATGAAGATTTTAAGATGAGATTATCTTAAAAAAGTTAGTTCGTATATTTACTTCGGCAGGAAACAAGTATTCAGCTGTTTCCTGCCATTTTTATTTAGAGCTTTCAGAAGTTTACAAAATCTTTTTTATAGGAAAGGCACTTAAAATAAGCACAGGGCATAGATTAATAATAACCCCCCAATCGTTGAGGTGCTTTTACAGTGAAATCTTTTCCTAAGCCACTGAGCGCCAAGGAAGAAACGGAGATCCTATGCCAATGTATGGAAGGCAGTAAAGAAGCAAGGGATGTCCTGATTGAACGTAATCTCCGTCTGGTAGCACATATAGTAAAAAAATATAACACGGCGGATAGAGAAATAGATGACTTAATATCCATTGGCACAATTGGTCTGATAAAAGCAATCGACACCTTTGACCCGGATAAAGGTATACGGCTTGCCACCTATGCCTCAAGGTGTATTGATAATGAACTGCTTATGATGCTAAGAAGCGGCAAGAGACAGGCAAAAGAAGTCTACTTGTACGAACCCATTGGTTCTGATAAAGAAGGGCATGAGATAAATCTTTTGGATATTATTGAAAGCTCGGAAGCGGATATTATTGAGGATATTGAACTGCAGGGGAATGTCAAGCGGCTCTATGAGCTGGTTAATAAGGTTCTAAGTAAAAGGGAAAAGCAGATTATTGAAATGCGCTATGGGTTGAATGCACAGGAGGAAGTAACTCAGCGTGAAATAGCAAGTAAAATAGGAATTTCAAGATCCTACGTATCAAGAATTGAAAAAAAAGCATTAAAGAAATTACGGGAAAATTTCGAGAAGGAATACAAGGACCATTAAATCCTAATAAATAAAATAAGACATTCCCTGATAGCCTTTTCTTTGAGCTGCCAGGGAATTCTTGTTTTATATTCTTATTTTACTCCCCGCGGCATACACGCATCCCCTGGTCAGGACCAAAGCCGTTTGCTTCAAATTTTCCTCGGTAAACAGGCTCACAGCAACTAACATCACCGATCCATCCACCGCCTTTCCAGACTCTTTGTGAGCCAAATGTTACCTTGTCTTTATCATTTTCTCCATACCAATCCCAGCACCATTCCCTGACGTTCCCTGACATATCATATATACCCAGTTCATTTGGTTTTTGTAAGCCGACAGGATGGGTCTTAGTTTTATTACTATCAATGGTAGACCAGTTCCAATCGACTGTTAGATAGTTATCACCGGCATTTCTCCAATACCAGGCTGCTTTATCTGGATTGTTATCACCACTGTATAAATAACTTTTGCTTAACTGCCCTCCGCCTGCAGCATATTCCCATTCTGCTTCTGTCGGCAGCCGGTAGCCACCTGCAGCTTCATTGGTTGTGACCGTCCACCTGATATTATCATATTCGCTCTTATTATCTGAATCTTTCTTCTCTTTGTCTATATTGTAATATGGCTCAAGCCCTTCCTTTATACTTCTTTCATTACAATATTCTATACAGTCATACCAACTAACTGATTCGACCGGTAAATCTTGTCCTTTAAACTGAGAAGGGTTGTTACCCATTATTTCCGTCCATTCTTTTTGCGTTACCTCATATTTCCCGATATAAAAATCTTTTATTGTAACATCCGTTCCGTAATAATTTGAGTTGGTATTTATAAATGTTCCGCCTTTTACTAATACAAAACCATCAGACTTTTTTTGTGAGCATGAGCACAAAGTCAGCAGTATGATTTGCAAAATGAATAAAAACAATATTTTTTTCATTCGTCTCTCCTTCCGAACTGATTGAATCGTTATGTGGCAATCATGTAAAATATTGCTTTATCAGATATATGAAAAAATAGTATTGGAAAGTACTTTTGAAAAGGCCGTTCCTTTTTATTAGAAACGGCCATAAATCAAAGGATTTATTCAAATATGTACCAATGTAATAATATTTATATAGTATGTAGGTAAGTTTTTTACTGTTCTGCCGGTTATCTAACCGGACAGTTTAGAATTCATAACTTGATTTTAACGAGTTATATTATTCTTTGCCGAACCCTTTATCAATCCTTTTACCAAACGGTTACATTTGCATAACCACTGCTTTGATATCCCTCTACGCATACGGCCTGATAAGACCAACTGCTTCCCAGATTCATCCCATTATTTCTCCATGCATTAACATGGTTGGCGAAATTGATCTGTACATTGCTGCCGGTAGCTCTCTTTGCCTGTCTTACACTCCAGAACTGCTGGAACGTCTGAGTACCGTCAATAGATGGGGCGTTATATCTCATAGCTGTATAAATATCATATGTACCGCCATCACTTGTTACCGTTCCTTTATAGGTTCCGGTTGGCCTGTATGTACCCCAGCTGTCTACAACGTAATATTCAATAAGAGAGTTTCTTGTCCATCCATATAAAGTCAGATAACCATTACCGGATGGCGAAAAGGCACCTGCATTGTAATTAGCTACTCTGGAAGCATTACCGGTATTCCAGCCCTTACCTACAACAAAATTTCCGCAGTTTGTCCAACTAACGCTGAAATTTCCATTGGAACCATTGGTAGCATTAACGGTACCTCCTCCATCAGTCCAATTCTGCCAGTAATCCGTAGCAGCGGATACTGTTCCTGTAAATAATCCTGTAATACTCATTGCAGCTGCACATAAAAATGCCAAAACCTTCTTTGTTAATTTGTTCATATTGACCCCTCCAATATATAGTTTATAGTTACACTTACCTACATACCATCTAAATATTGCTGCTTTTAAAATCAATTAAAAGCCTTAAATAAGAACAGTAAATTAAAAATAGTACAATGAATTAAAATAATACAATGAATTAAAATAATACAGGTTGTACCATTTTTGTCTGTCGATTATGAATGTGGTTTTGCATAAGAAGTTTTGTGATTGGAATTTAAGTCATTTAGAGTTTATTATTATGATAGTAACTTGAACTAGAAATACATTGAAGTATTTAGATAAACTAGTAAGATTATAAGTCCCAGATACAATTCTGATAGAGGCTTTTAAACAATTGCAAAGTTATATGAAAATCGTATCTGGTATTTCTTAATATAAAGATGTATCAAACAAATGCAGTAAAGCTATCAAGAAAGAGTGTTCAAATAAAATGTGTAATTATGTAGAAAGATTTATTATATGCAATATCATCTAACCTTTTCTTTATTTTATAATACCTCATAGAGCAGTATTTTACTTTCCATAAATTGCTATTTTATTATCAATATTTGCTAACTTTAGGAAGCTATGCAAAAAGGAAAATAATAAAAATAATTTCTTCCGTACAGGATTCAGGCTTCACATTTGCATAATCAGTGTAATCGATGCAAAAAAAGTCTTATAAACCAGCGTTTACAAGACTTTTTTACATATGAAATATAAATTATTTGCATTATTTTATGATTTCATCAGGTTGATATTCATACTTGAACGGCCTTACAGTGTCGTCTGTTTTTAAATAATCATTGGATTTCTTAATAAAATCAGCCATAATTGCATCCATTGTATTAGAAACTTTATATAGCTTGGCATTGTTTTCATCAAGCATTTTATAATATTCCTTCATCTGGGTATGGATATAATCAATAACTTCATTTCTCATCTTAGACATTTCACCATAGGCGTGTAAAGAAATCTCAGACATCTGGTTCAAATTATCCTGTGAATTGCAATCAATAGTTTTAGCCCTTAACTGTTCAAAAGCTGTATTATTAGAGATGGCAACTTCATCCTTCATGGTATCTATTTCTAATTGTACTTTCATAATTTCTTTTATTGGAACGATTGCTTCTTTCAATTCGCTCTCAGCAGATATTATTTCATCTGTCATATCTTGAAGCTCTTGCTCCGTCTGCACTACTTTATCAAAGGAGGGGTCTTCCGTATGCTGGAGGTCTATTTGCTTTGCATTTTGTAGTTGTAGTTGGGAAAGCTGGAGATTTAAACTTTCATTCTGCTGCTTCAAAGCTTCAGATTCTTCTTTGAAGGAAGAAATCTGGGAAAGTAGCTCAAGTTTCTCTTCATTCAGTTTATTAAGATCCTCTTCAAGCATTCTTAAATCAGCTTCTAAGAGATTAGCTTTTGCTCCGCTGGTCTCGCTATTCTTTATCTGTGTCTTTAATGTAGTAATAGTAGCGTTCAGGCTTTCGTTTTCTTCACGTAGAGTGTTTATAATGATATCAACCTCAGAAACGCTATATCCCCAAAAGGTTTTTTTCATGCCATCCATCCTTTCACTACATAATATATATTAATTGGGTCTGCTGTTGCGACTAATAAACCTTAAAAGGTATCCTGTATTTCTTTCTTACGCTAATTATATTAGCTTATGTAACTTTATTTGTCAACTAAAGACAAGGATATCCATTATATGCATAGGAAGAATTGTGTTTATTTGTTGCATAATGTATAAATATACTAAATAAAGGAAATAAGCAGCGTGCTCTTTGTCATAAAAAAATTGTTCCATTAATAGGTAAAAATACCTATTAATGGAAGAGGTGACATATTAAGGAAAATGTTGATTTTATAAGGCTTTTTTATACAAGAAATGAACACTTACAGACTAATTTTACTTGAAATGACATAGAATTTATATTATAGTAAGGTTCAAGGCTGATTTTTGTAATTTTGTGTTTAGGAGAGAGAATAACAGTATGGGCAGCATCCTAATAGTTGGAAGTTATGGCACTTTTACCAATGAAATTATTCATAAATTCTATAAAGAAAAATGGGATATTTATACATTAAATAGTAATAAAAAGTCAAAAAAGCCTGCCCATGTGTTCGAACAATATATCTTTCATTATGACAGTGACAGTGTTAGATCTCTTATTAGCAGCAGCCGTCCGGATGCTATTCTTTTTACAGGGGCTTATGATCCATTATATAAGTGGGATGATAAAAGTATGTTTGAGGAATCCTCAAAGTATATAACCGGGCTCAATAACCTGCTCATGTGTGCAGGAATGTTTGGTGTCAGGCATTTTATCTATGTATCTTCTGAGGCTGTCTATGAAGATGAATATATTATAGATATCAATGAGGATGTACCGGCATCCCCTAATAGTATGAAAGGTATGACGATTTCTCAGGGAGAGAATCTCTCCTTACATTTTAATCAGGTAACACAGATGGAAGTAACGGTTTTGAGAGTTGCGGGTATGTATGGTATTCCTGCTGACAGAGAAGCATGTACGGATATTCTTTCAGGCATATGTCTAAAGGCATTGATTACCGGTCGTTTGCAGGTAAATGCAAAAAAGATATTATCAGCGCTTTATGTAAAGGATGCAGTGGAAGCGATAGCATTGTTAATTAAAGCACCTGAGAGAAAGCAGCATCTTTATCATATTTCTTCTATGGAAGAGATCACAGGAGATGCAGTTGCCAGGTTAATTCAAGAAAAATATTCAAGGCAAATTGATATTGTGGACCAAACAGTAGGCCTTAAACATAGAACCATTTTATCAAATGAAAGATTTTGCAAGGAGTTTCCTTTTGAAATCAGAAATAGCTATAAAGATGTAGTTCCTAAAATTATTTCTTATATGAACAATCATAAGAATCTGTTTTTGCATAAGGATGAAAGATACAGAGGGGATGGATTAAGAGAGAGAATATTTCGCTTGCTTCGAAAGAGTTTTCCTTTTATTGAATGTCTGGTTTTCTTTATCCCTTTTTTTATACTGAATAATAGTATGGTGAGCAATCCTTATTTCAGTGGAATTAACTTCTATTTACTATATGTGTTATTATTTGCGGTGATTCATGGCAGGCAACAGGCTATTTTAGCCTCCCTTCTCAGTGTTGTTGGATATTGCTTCCGTCAAACGTATACAACCTCAGGTTTTTCCATATTAATAGATATTAACACTTACATTTGGATAGCTCAGATTTTTGTTGTGGCTCTGACAGTGGGGCATTTAAAAGACAGATTTATTGAGATGAAATTGGATAAAAACGAGGAGATAGATTTCCTTACAGAACGGTTGGAGGATATTACTGTCATCAATTCCAGTAATATGAAAATCAAGAATTATTTTGCGGATAAGATAATCAGCAGCTCGGAGAGTATCGGCCGTATTTATGAGATTACCTCTAAATTGGACAAGGCTGCAACGGGTGAAGTGATGTTTGCGTCATTGGATACGCTTTCGGATATCATGAATACAAAGGATGTTTCGATTTATATTGTGTCAAATGCAGAGTACTGCAGGCTGGCATCTGCTTCCAGCGAAAAAGCCCGTTCTCTGGGCAAATCAATTCCAATGAAGAATTATAAAATGATTTTTGAAGTCTTAGCGGGAAAGCAGGTATACATTAATCGTTCCTTAGACAGTGCATTGCCGATGATGGCCAGCGCTCTTTTTGATAATAATGATAAAATGAGAATTTTAATATTATTGTGGGGTATTCCCTACGAGCAAATGACTCTATACCAGGCCAATCTGCTTACAATCGTTGGCGCATTGATTTATTCTGTTATCGTTCGAGATGCAGATTATCTGGATGCTTTAGCTAATCGCAGATTCATTCCTGAAACAGCAATCCTTCAGGAAGCTGCATTTCGTGGGATGCTGGATATATACAAGCATGCCAGCGAAAAAGGATATGCAGAGCAAAGCGTTATCTATATCCAAAGAGATTATAGATCTATAAAGGAAATGAGCGATACTATTAAACCATTATTGCGGGAGTCGGATTATATCGGTATCATGCCGGACGGGAACCTTGCCGTTCTGCTGACCAATACAAATGAATCCGAGTCGGTCTATGTCAGAAAACGTTTGGAGGAGAAGAATATTACGACTTATCCGGAAAAGGAGTATTAAGATGCCGGTTCTGCTTATTTTGATATTGAATTCACTGATTGCAGTAATCGTATTTGTGACGGCTTTCTTTCGAAAAAAAGGTCAACGAAGTACACAAGTTATGCTTTCCTGGTTTATATTTATCGTACCATTTTTCGGATTGTTATATATTTTACTAGGTTTATTGTTTAGTTTCTTAAGCCGGAAAAAGAATATTGATATGAATGATATAAGCTTTAACCAGGAAAGGGAGAAGATAATACTGCCACCAAATAGTGAAATGGAGATGAATTATGTACCGATTCAGGATGCGATGGCAGTCTCAGATACCTCAAGTCTTAGGAGACTTCTTTTAGATACTCTGCGCAACAATGCGAAAAAAACGGTTTCCAGCATTGTGGTAGCTATGAATAGTGAGGATACCGAAACCTCACATTATGCGGCATCTATCATTTTGGATGCATTGTCGGAATGCCGTACTACGGCACAAAATATGATTGATCAAATGCAAAGGCATCCGGAAGATGTGGAGCTTAATCTTCTTTCCCTTGATTATATTCATGAAATTCTAAGTATGAAGATTATGAATGAAGTGGAACAGAGGTCCTATATTTATATTATGGACAATGTTGCGGAGAATCTCTTTCAACATAATCTTTGGTACATGACGGCTACCCATTATTTATGGATGACGGATTTGTTCCTATCCATTAAGAATTATAATATGGCTGATAAATGGGCTTCCAGAGCCGGTTTGTACCGCCAGCATATGCTGGATACGTACAAGGCTTTTCTGCATTTATATTTTGAACAGCAAAATAAAACAGCTTTTTTTGATTGTCTGGATGAATTAAGAGAATCGAATATTATTGTTGATGAAGAGATTATGAACTTGTTCCGATTGTATGATGGCTCATAATCCTGGAAAGGGACAATGGTTTCTATAAAAAATTACTTTACAATTTTTATATTAATGTTAATGGTATTTGTAATGTTTATGTTTATTGGCGTCTCTACAAATATTTTGTCAGGTACTTCTAAGAATATAAAGGAGACAGATAAATCAGATATTACTATCAGCGATACGATAACGGCTGATTCTCTGAATCTGGAGCTTTCTGCCTCATTAGCACCTGCGAAGGGAAGAGAAGTTGTAGATAAAAGAGGAAAGCTACGCATCGCTATTATATCCCAGGATATGTCCAAGGATATGTCCTTAGACAAAGAAAGTACGAATACCCAGGTTCTGATTCAGTGGTGCGTATATAATAAATATTTGTACAAGGTCTTTCATTCTCTGCCTAAAAAAGAAGAGATATCTGGCTATGATACAGTAATTTTTGGTGATTACAAGATTACAGCAGAGGATTTGGCAGACCTTTACGCTTATGCTGATCTGGGTAAGACCATGATCTTTCCGGAGCTTCCTGATTATGGGACCATTTCTAAGAGCAAGGAACTTGCCGCCTTTTTTGGTATAAAGGCTGAGGTGGCTGAGAATGTGACAGCTGACGGAATTAAGATATTTTCTAATTTCATGATAAACAAAGAACGAATTTATACAAAGGGTGACTATTTTGGTGAGAAGGATGATACCAAAGTCGATGTCCCCTATTATTCACTGGCAGCAGGTTATGAGGTATACGCAGTAGGAATCTTTAAAAATCAAAAGAATCTTAAAATCGAAGATAAGGATCTTCCGCCGCTGCTTTGGAGGACGACAACGAGAAATTCATTTGTATGTGTTGTAAACTGCGATATTTTTGATGGTACATCTCTACTTGGTATATTGACAGGATTTATGGCCCATCAAAGTGAATATTATCTCTATCCTATTATAAATGCACAAACAATTTCCCTGCTAAGTTACCCCTATTTCTCTGATGAGAATTATGATGTGATGAATCAATTGTATAGCCGGAATTCAGAGGCAGTGGCCAGAGACCTGCTGTGGCCTAATATTATTCAAATATTAAAAAAATATGGTGGTTCCTATAACTTTTTCGCAGCGCCTCAGTTGGATTATCAAAATAATGCTGCTTCAAAGGAGGATTATCTTGTATTTTACTTGGAGGAGATTGAAAAACTTTCAGGAGGATTGGGCCTATCCTTAGGTCAGGTGTCTGGAGTTGATATAAATGATATGCTTAAGAAAAATGAATTGTTTTTTAGAAAATTTCTGCCGGATTATCATTTTACAGCATTGTATACGGCAGGTTTTCGTGAAGGGGAAGTGGAGAGTGTGCTTAATAGTGCTTTCCTGCATGATATTAATCTGGTTATGTCAGACTACAAAGAGGGGGATAATCTATTGGGCTTTTTAAATGCCGATGTACTTTCCGTAAAATATACTCTGGATGGTTACCGGCATGAAACCATGGATGACCTGAGAATGAATGCCATAGAAAATGCACTGGGCATGTGCAATATGGGAGTGGATATTAAACGAGTCCTGTATCCGCAGAATCTCTCTGATGAATGGAATGAGTTAAGCCTTAAATTGTCTAAGGGCAGTACGTATTTTAATGATTATTCTATGATGGACATGGTATCAGTCTATGAAATGGAAAACCGGGTGAGACGCTTTCTGGCATTGGACTACACCTGGGATTATAATGCAGAGGATGTTGATATTCATATAGATCATTTCGAGAAGGAAGCTTACTTTATATTTAATACCAGTAATAAGCAAATTGATTCTGTGGAGAATGGGACAGCCAAGAAGATATCTGATACCTTCTATCTGATTAAAGCACAAGGGAAAGAAGTAAGGCTTCATATGAGTGAAAAGAATCTTCTTCAGAAGCCGAAAAATAATAAATTAATACCAAGTAACCCGAAATAAACTGCCTGTAAATAAAATATATTACTGGAAGGCAGAGGGAGGCTATGATGAAGGTTTGTTTAATAGCGGAGGGATGTTACCCCTATGTTGTTGGCGGTGTATCCAGCTGGATACACAGCATCATAAAATTATTTCCCAATATTGAGTTCAATCTCATTACAATTGTGGCAGATCGGAGCATCAGAGGCAAGTTTGCCTACAGTCTGCCGGATAATCTGACAGAAGTCCATGAGGTCTATTTACAGGATGTGGACTGGGTCGGAAAATACAGGACCGAAAAAAGGGTACATCTAAAGAAAAAAGAATTGGATGCACTGAGAAGCCTGATTATCGGACAAGAGGTAGACTGGCTGACGGTGTTTAGAATGTTTAGCCGGAAGAATGTCTCCATTAACAATATTCTGATGAGTCCGGAATTCCTGGAGGTCACAAAAGACTATTATTCTCTGCGGTATTATGATATTACCTTTTCAGATTTCCTGTGGACCATGCGCTCTATCTATCTACCGCTTTTCTTCGCGTTAAAATGTATGCCGCCAAAAGCTGATATTTACCACTGCGTATCCACCGGCTATGCAGGTATTATTGGCAGCAAAGCCCTGTCCATCTACACCAATGCAAAATTGCTTATCAGTGAGCATGGTATTTATACCCGTGAGAGGGAAGAGGAGATTATCAAAGCAAAATGGGTTCAAGGGATTTATAAAAATATATGGATTGAGCAGTTTCATAAAATGTCAAAATGCGCATACTATTTTGCAGATCTGGTAACTTCTCTCTTTAAACAGGCTCACTCCTTGCAAATAGAGTTAGGCTGCCCGGAGGAAAAGGCAATCATTACACCCAATGGCATTGATGCAAAGCATTTCGAGGACATTCCTATGAAAGATCCGGAGGATGTGAATATTAATGTTGGGGCAATCCTTCGTGTTACACCGATCAAGGATGTAAAGACCTTGATTAATGCATTTTACTATGCACATCAGAAAGAGCCGAAGCTAAAGCTATGGATTATGGGACCGGATGATGAGGATCCGGAATATGCTGCAGACTGCCATGAATTGATAAAAGCTCTGAATGCTGAAAATATCGTATTTACAGGCAGCATACGTACGACTGAGTATATCGGAAAAATGGATATGACCATACTTACCAGTATCAGCGAAGGCCAGCCACTTACGATTTTGGAAGGGTTTGCTGCAAAAAAACCGTGTATTGCTACGAATGTAGGTAACTGTTATGGCTTGGTTTACGGAGAAGGGGATTCCTTTGGTGAGGCAGGTATTATCGTACCTGTTATGAATATTGCAGAAATAACCAACGCAATTTTAAAGTTGGCTGTTGATCCTGCTTTACGAAAGAAGATGGGCATGAATGGTTATAATCGTCTTATGGCGAAATATAAAAATGTGTATATGGAAAACAACTATAGAAAGATTTATAAAACCCTGGCTGAAATGAGTGATGTTACTTATACGGAAGAAGCATTTGTGGTTAAAAAGAAGCAGTAATTCAATTTAGTAAAAAGAGAGGTGAGAACGGATATGGCTGGTATTGGTGTTCAGCTAAACAGAATATTTGATAAACATACATTAACTGCTTCTCTTTATGGCATTGGCTTTAGCTTTGTTAATACGATTGCACCAATGCTGGTAGTGATAGGATGCCTTTTTGGAATGTATCGTGTATTAGGTTTTGATCAGGTTGGGTATTTGGAAAGGGAAACCTTTTCAAGCAGTATTCTGTATATATTTATCTTTTCCCTTTTAACTTCCTCTCCTTTTAACTCGGTACTTTCCAAATTTCAGACGGATAGGATATATGAGCAGCATTATGAAGATATTAGACCATGTGTTTTTGTGGGAACAATCACAAACCTTACCCTTTCCTCCCTGATAGCAATCCCCTTTTATATTTATGAGGTGGTTATCGGCCAGGTAGCTATTTACTATGTGTTTACAACCTATATGGCTTATTTGGGATTGACGCTGACATTTTCCTCTATGGTTTATAATTCAATTTTAAAGCAATATAAGAAAGTTTCTTTGTACTTTTTAAGCAGTATGGTGCTGACGTTTTTATTGTCCGTGATTTTTCGCCTTCTTCTGAAGTTTTCCATTACCTATAGTATGCTGCTTGCTTTAAGTATTGGTTTTTTACTGATTGCTTCCCTGGAGATAGGTAATGTAATGCGGTATTTTCCTGCGAACAGCCGTAAATACGGGGATGTACTGCACTATTATAAGGTGTATTGGAGGTTAATTGTCTCTAATTTTTTATATACGCTGGGACTGTTTATTCACAATTTTGTATTTTGGACCCATCCGACCCATCTGGTAGTTCGCGACACCTATGTCTGTAACCAATCCTATGATATGGCTACCTGTCTTGCTATGTTTACCAATATATCTGCCAGTGTTTTGTTTATATCCAGAGTGGAGATGCACTTCCATGACAGGTACAAGGATTATACGCAAGCTGTCATCGGAGGTAAACTTGACAGTATTGAGAAGACGAAGAAAAGGATGTTTCGAGGACTTTCTTCACAGCTTTTGTCTCTTACACATATTCAGTTTATTGTTTCGGTGGTGGTTTATCTAATTGCCATTGTAATTCTGCCGATTATCGGATTTTCCGGAATGATTATGGAGATATATCCCCAATTGGCAGTAGGTTATTTCATAGCATTTTTAATGTATTCTGAATTGCTGTTCCTGTATTATTTTGATGACTTAAAAGGTGCCGTGATCAATGGTGTGATTTTTGCAAGTGTTACCTTAGCCGGTTCTCTTCTGGCAACACAGCTGTCTGCTATCTGGTATGGAGCAGGGTTTACGGCAGGTGCTTTTTGCTCGTTTACATTCTCTTATTTCAGGCTGCGCTGGATCGAGAAAAATCTGGACAGCCATGTATTCTGCCGTGGTACGGTCCTAAAGCAGGTATACGAGGAGATGCCAAGGGCGGATGTTTATAATGTATATAAACAAGGTTAGCGATAAACTATTGAATTTGGGGTTGTATTAGCATGTAGGGGTATAGTTGACAAAAGTACATTAGGAGGAATTATATGTCGTTATTACTTCAGCTTTTTATTTGCGCTTCGGGTTTGATTCTGATTTATATGGCGAGAAAAGCCAGCGTTGTCCGTAAAATGACAGAAAAACAAAGTTTGTTCTGGATTATGGGTGGTATCATAATAATTATATTTGGTTTGGTTCCCGGATTGGTGTATTTTATATCCGACCAGTTCTCAGTACAATACCCGCCGTCCATTATATTTGCAATCGCCATTATTCTGGCAACCTATGGGATTTTTAACTGCTACAAGGCTAATGCTGAATTATCTGCTCGGGTACAAGAGCTTGCCATGCAGGTATCTTTGCTAAATGAAGAGAACAGTCATTTGAAAGATCTGATTACAAGGGAGTATGCTGCTACTCTTGAGCGGTCTTCCTCCACTCAGACGTCTCCTTCCACTGAGATGTCTTCCCCTAAAGGAATTTCCTCCTCTGATGGAATGCCCTTTACTATTGGAACCCCATTTTGCTGATATATCTTATTCCGGAAAAATTACTAGGGAGAATCATATTGTTATGAGAAAGAAACTCTTGTTTATTATTAATACGATGGGCAGAGCCGGTGCTGAGACCGCCTTGATAGAGCTGCTTAAAAAGCTGGATTCCATGGGAGAATATGAGCTTTCTCTGCTTGCGATCATTCCCTGCGGAGAACTGTTTGACAGGGTGCCTAAAAGCGTGCATCTTCTGAATAAGCATGTGAACAGTCATTCGGTGCTGTCTTTTTCCGGGCGGGTGCAGATACTAAGAACAATCCTTTACTCTTTTTTTTATAAGATGACGGGCTTTCGGGCACTTGGAACAATGGGAAAGAATATCAGAGAACAGAAAGCTTCCGGCAGAAAACTACAATATGATAAGCTTTTGTGGAGGCTTCTCTCAGACGGGCGGCCGGCTTTAACAGAAAAATATGATTTAGCGGTGGCTTATCTTGAGGGAGCAGCAGCCTATTATCTTGCGGATAAAGTAAAAGCAGACCATAAGGCGGCATTTATCCATATTGATTATCAAAAAGCCGGGTATACACCTTTCATGGACAAAGACTGTTATGAGAAAATGGAGAAGATTTTTGTGGTTTCTAAAGAGGTCGGAGAGAAATTCTGCAGTGTTTATCCAAAGTATAGGAATAAGGTCACCTTGTTTCGCAATCTGCTGGATAAGGAAAGTATTGTTAAGAAAGCGGAAAGTGGAACCGGGTTTACGGATGGTTTTAAAGGTATTCGCCTTTTAACGGTGGGGCGCCTCCATTATCAGAAAGGTTATGATATTGCTGTCGCTGCGCTGGCAGAGCTGCGTAAGGCTGGTTATCCTGTGCGCTGGTATGTTATAGGCGAGGGTATGGAAAGAAGAAATCTGGAGATGCTGATTAAGAAATACGGTGTGGAGGAATACTTTATCCTAATGGGAGCCAAGGATAATCCCTATCCATTTATGAAGCAGGCAGATATCTATGTCCATGCAACTCGTTTTGAAGGAAAGAGTCTGGCAATTGAAGAAGCACAGATATTAGGAAAGCCAATTGTGGCATCGGATTGTACCGGTAATACGGAGCAGATTATATCAGGATACGATGGCATCTTACTGTCATTGAATGTGGAAAATTTAGTTTATGAACTTAAGCGGCTTATAGAAGACCCGAAAAAACAAAAGGAATATGCAGAGCATGTACTGGAAAAACAATTGGAGTATCCTGGAGATTTGGAAGGCATGCTGGCTATGCTTAACAAGGAGAAGAAGGTATGAATAAAGTATTGATTATAGTTCCTGCATTTAATGAAGAAGCGAATATGACAGCATTATTTAATGATTTGTGCACACCTGAAATCCGAAGCTTTGCAGATATTCTGGTTGTAAATGATGCGTCTATGGATCAGACGGGACTTATTGCAAAAAAATATCATGTCTCTTTGGTTACCCATGTATTTAATCTGGGGTATGGTTCTGCCCTGCAGGTTGGCT
This sequence comes from Anaerocolumna chitinilytica, assembly GCF_014218355.1. Lineage (NCBI taxonomy): Bacteria > Bacillati > Bacillota > Clostridia > Lachnospirales > Lachnospiraceae > Anaerocolumna > Anaerocolumna chitinilytica. Next base: position 3,504,358 of record NZ_AP023368.1, on the reverse strand, counting down.
ATAAATATGCTGTTCGCCGAGGGTATGATTATGTCATCCAGATAGATGCGGATGGTCAGCATAACCCCTCTAATATCGCGCACATTTATCAATGTCTGACGACAAAGGATGAGGAGGGTAACTTACCTGATATCGTAATTGGTTCTCGTTTTGTAGAGGGAAGCCAGTCTTTTAAGATTTCAGGAATCAAGAAAATATCCCTTGCTATGTTTTCCTGGGTGATTAAGAGAACAACCGGCAAGACAATAACCGATCCTACCTCGGGGCTGCAAGGCTTGAACAAAAAAACATTTACATATTATTCTATATATGGAAATTTTGATTATTTTTATCCCGATGCCAATATGATTATCCAGATGCTGCTCTTAGGATTTAATGTAGTAGAAACAGCATCTGTTATGCATGAAAGAAAGGCCGGCTTAAGCATGCACACAGGACTGTTAAAACAGATGCTTTATATGATGATTATGCCCCTTAGTATCATGACTGTTATAAAACGTGTAAAAAATGGGTTACAGAAATAATCATGGAAGGTGTTCATATATGTCACGAAAGGGTCCTGTTACTAAATTTAAGTGGATGCCGCTTCCAAAAACAGAAAAAGCGGAGTCTCTGAATAATCCCTATTGCGGATTATACGCAATCTATCGTTTTTATGCTGATTCTGCAATGCTGCAGCCGGAAGGGAAGATGGTAGAACAGATTTCAATTAATACTGCTCATCAACTATGTCTCGTGGAAATCAATCTCCTTCCTTATAATGAAATGCCATTATCAGAAAAAGCTATTAATAATATAGAGCGTATCTTTCAATATTTTATTATCCAAAAAAAGCAAATGATTGTTCGTTTTGTATATGATTGGGAAGGGAAAGGTATTTTAAATGAACCCAAGGACATCACAATCATCCTAAATCATATGAAGCAGCTATCATTACTTCTGAAAGAATATGCGAATAATATTTACATCGTGCAGGGACTTTTCATCGGCAGTTGGGGAGAAATGCACAGTTCAAGATATTTAAGTGACCGCAATATGGCACGGCTGGCAAAACAGCTGTACGAATGTACCGGGGAAAATACGCAAATAGCACTGCGATGTCCCAGTTTCTGGCGGATGTTATTTCAAACATATAAACCCTTGGACGCAGAGACTGGTTATACAGATATTCAAAAGGCCAGGTTTTCACTCTTCAATGACGGTATGATGGCCTCAGAAGTTGATTTTGGTACCTATGGAGATATCAAGGCGATTGATTCCAAAGAATATAGCGATAAATGGGTACGTGAGGATGAACTTAAGTTTCAGAGTGAGTTATGCAACTACGTTTCCAATGGTGGTGAGGTTATTAATGAATGTGCCTATAATGACCCAACGCTGGCAATAAGCACTTTGAGGGAAATGAAAGTTTCTTATCTGCATAGTGAGTATGACGAACAGGTGCTTCATAAATGGAAAAAAAGTAAGTGTGGTTTTGCCCTGTGGAAAGAGAAAACGGCATATGACTACATTACAGCTCATCTGGGTTATCGTTTTACCTTAGAAGAGGTCGATCTGTCCCTTGCCTCTGATAAGAGCGGTAATATAAAAGTATCTATAAAAATCACCAACATGGGATTTTCCCCTTGTTATCATAAATTTGAAGTAAAGCTTATAATTCGAACTGCTGCCCTTTTCGTGGTGCATAAATGTACTGCTGATACAGATACCCGTAAATGGCTGCCGAACGAGAAGGTATTATTAGAGGCGGTGTTACCTGCAGCAGAGTGGCTTACAGAGAAGGAACACAAGCAATACCAATACAGTCTCTGCATGGGGATTTATGATCCGCTGTCCGAGCAGCCTATAAAGATTGCAAACACCTTCGCAGCGCTTGATTATACCGGAGTCTATAGCCTTGGTAATTTCATCCTTGGTAATTAAAACCGAGTATGGATAATTTTCACACACATGTTTGTGCCCGGGTAATCCTCGGCCCAAACCTAATGAGCGTTGGAAAGGCGTGGGAATTAATATGGAAAATTCGTTACTAAGCGTTGTTTTAATTGCAAGAAGAGATACCACCTTGAGTATTTTAAAAACGCTAAATAGTATTCTTAATCAAATATATTCGCCAATCAGAGTGTTGGTGGCAGATGCAAATGAACCAAACAGTATCTATAGCCTCAGCTTGCAGGAGGATTTGACTGCTTATCCTAATGTGGAATATCTTAAGATGGACCAGCTGCTGTCTGCTGCTGAGATTCGTAATTTTACCCTGGATTATGTGACAGGAGAATATATCGCCTTCTTAAACAGCAATGATTCCTGGGACTCTACTAAGGTGTTGTTGCAGCTGGAACAACTTAAGAATAATACAGAGGCTGCGGCTTCCAGCAGTAATGGGCTGCTTCTTGATAAGAGGGAGGCTCATGTTGCAGCAGAGCCGTTGATTGAACATCTGACCTTCGAACCCTCAAGATGGATTTTGGATAACCCTGGGAAAATGTCTGCTCAGGTCATATACAAAAGAGAAGCTGTGAAAGAGGCAGGGGGGTTTGATAGTCGGTTTACAAATTTTATTGACGGAGATATGCTTATCAGACTGAGTAAGAAGAAAAAAGTGTTGATTACCCCTGTTAATTTATGTGAATGCAGTATTACTTCAGATAATAAAGAGTATGAGTTTAATGACCTAAAGGATTGCCAAAATATTTTCTATAAATACATGGACCTCCTTTTGGTCGACAAAAAAATGTCACAGAGTATGTATAGCAGAATGATACGTCTGGCAAGGGCTAATTATCTGTGGCTGAATTATGCGGGATATATCCTGGTATATTTTATGAAGGCCCCTATTCATTCCGTTTTCCTGTTGCTTCGAAACCTTGGAAAAGCTTTCAGGTATCTGCTAAAATGGCTGTTAAGAACTATGTCCCAGGTATATGAGAATATACGAATCAGCAATGATCTCCGTCTTTTCCGGAAAGGCAAGTTTGAAAGGGTAAAAGCGTTAAAGCCCTCAATTCTGCAGAACGTAACGAAGGAGGAAAATATACTTTTTTCTTCTGCCCGCCAATATAACGAGGAGAATCCTCTTGATTTTATGTTTAATCACAGGTTGAAAAATATCGTAATTCCTGAATATGTAACGGTTATAAAAAAAAGCATGTTCTATGGTTGTGACCAGCTTATTTCTGTTGAAATACCGAATACGGTACAAGAGATTCAGGCCCATGCTTTTCAAAATTGCAAGAGCTTACAAAATATTTTTGTGAAGGAAGGAAGCCGCCTTGGAAAAATCGGTGACTATGCCTTTGCGGGCTGCAGTGCTCTGGAGAATCTCTGGCTGCCCTCCAGTATAGTTGAAATTGGAAAAGCTGCCTTTGCCGAGTGTTGTTCTTTAAAAAAGTTGAATTTTACCGGCAATATTTTCCCTACAGCCCTTGTAAAAATTCCTCGATTCACCTTTGCTGGATGTACGAATCTTGGTGCAGTAGAGTTTGGACAGGGCAGTATGCTGGAATTTGTGGGAAGAGGTGCTTTTATGGGATGCGGCAGGCTTAAGAAAATATTTCTGACGGGAAAAGTAAAGGTTTTGGGAAGTTATGCTTTTGCATATTGTAAACAGCTTGAGACAGCAGTATTACCACAGATTGATACATTAAAATATATGGGCAAAAGTGCCTTTATGCATTGTGAAGCTTTAACTTATTTTCAGCTGCCGACCCAGATCGGACGGATTTATGAACGAACTTTCTACGGATGTTCCGGCCTAAAGCAGATTAAGATACCTAAGAAAGTGCTTTCTATTAATCATCAGGCCTTTGCCAAATGTACTTCCCTTGTAAAAGTAATTATTTTATCAGGAGATATTGCAATTTCACCGACAGCTTTTGAAAAGCGTGTAGAGTTTCAGATGCAGGAAAATATTGAGGAAGAGAATACTTCTAACTAGTAGAGGAATGAAAAAATGGGCATAGATATTAAGAAAAACTATATATACAATGTCATATACCGCTTGTCCATTTGCATTTTGCCGCTTATTGTTACACCTTATATAGCTCGTGTGCTGGGAGCGGAGCAGGTTGGAGTGTATACCTTTTCCAGCACGGTTGCCTGCTATTTTATAATGTTTGGAAAGCTGGGACTTGATAATTACGGAAACCGAAGCATCGCTGCCTGCAGAGAGGATATCGGGAAGAGAAGCAGAGTCTTTTGGGGGATTTTTACCATACAAATTCTAACTTCTATTCTCTCTATCCTAATCTTTATTTTGCTGGTGCTGACAGTTTTTAAAGAAGACCGGAGAGTATATTGGATGCAGCTAATCTATGTAGCCTCCATCCTTTTTGATGTCAGCTGGTTCTTTTACGGCA